>NZ_JBHVCP010000006.1:0-199334 GCF_042803315.1 Streptomyces sp. NPDC057424 | reverse complement strand
GAGCCGGGACGGCCGGAGCCGGGACGGCCGGAGCCGGGACGGCCGGAGCCGGGACGGCCGGAGCCGGGACGACGGCGGCCGAGGACCGGCCGCGCCGTCGCCAGGCCCGCGGCGAGCGTCGGATCACACAGCTGCTCGAAGCCGCCGCCCGGGTCTTCTCCACGACCGGCTACACGGCCGCCAGCACGAACGCCATCGCCCGCGAGGCGGGCGTCTCCCCGGGGACGCTGTACCAGTTCTTCCCGAACAAGGAAGCGATCGCGATCGAGCTGGGCAGCCGGCTCATGCACGAGATGCGGCAGTCGTACGACGAGGTCCTCACCCCGATCGACCCCGCCACGACTCCGCTCGAGGAGGTGATCGCCGGGACCGTCGACCGCTTCATCGAGTTCAACTGCCGCCACCCGGCCTTCTTCGCACTGATGCACGGCCCCGACATCCCGGGCCGCATCGCCGAGGAGCACGACGCGCTGCACACCACGCTGGTCGCCCGGGTCGAGACGATCCTCGCCCCGTTCGCACCCGAGGCACCCCCGGCGGCCGTCACCCGTACCGCCCAGATGTGCGTCGGCATCTACAAGGCCGGCCTGGAGCTCATCCTCGCCCACGAGGGCGACGAGCGGGAGGCATACACCCAGGAGCTGCAGAACGCCCTCCTGCGCTATCTGCGACCCCTGGTGGGTACGTCGTGAATCGATACCCCCTAGGGGTACAGTTGGGTGCGCGGATCCCCCAGCGGACCCCATAGCCACACATGCCTCGACGAGGAGTAACGACATGACCGCCCAGACCGACACCACGGGCCCCGTCACCACCGTCTTCAAGGTGAGCGGCATGAGCTGCGGACACTGCGAGGGCGCGGTCTCCGGCGAGATCTCCCAGATCTCCGGCGTGACTTCGGTGACGGCCGTCGCCAAGACCGGCGAGGTCACCGTCGTCTCCGCGGCCCCGCTCGACGACGCGGCCGTACGCGCCGCCGTCGACGAGGCCGGCTTCGAGCTGGCCGGCCGGGCCTGAATCGCCCCGGTCCGCCGGCCGGACAGCCGGCCAGGCCTGAGACACGCCAGACCTGGCACTCGTACCCGTGTACGGGCCGTACGGCCGCCGCCCCCGGCCTGTGCGGCCCGTTCCGCTCCCCGGGCGCCCCGCATCACCTGGAGTGAGGACATGACCAGCACCACCGCCCAGGCACCGGCCGACCGCGAGCCGGCCCTCGCCGAGGTCGAGCTGCTCATCGGCGGGATGACCTGCGCCTCCTGCGCGGCCCGCGTCGAGAAGAAGCTCAACCGCATGGACGGCGTCACGGCCACGGTGAACTACGCGACGGAGAAGGCCCGGGTCGCCTACCCCGAGGGCACCGAGGTCGCCGATCTGATCGCCACCGTGGTGAAGACCGGGTACACCGCCGAGGAGCCCGCGCCCCCGCGCGAGGAGGCCTCCGCCGCCGAGGAGGAGGACCCCGAGCTGTCGGCCCTCCGACGGCGCCTGACCGCCTCCGCCTCCCTCGCCGTGCCCGTGATCCTGCCGGCGATGGTCCCGGCCCTGCAGTTCGACAACTGGCAGTGGCTCTCGCTCACCCTCGCCGCACCGGTCGTGGTCTGGGGCGGGCTGCCGTTCCACCGGGCGGCCTGGACCAACGCCCGGCACGGTGCCGCCACCATGGACACGCTGGTCTCCCTCGGCACGCTGGCCGCGTTCGGCTGGTCCCTGTGGGCGCTGTTCCTCGGCGACGCGGGCATGCCGGGCATGCGGCATCCCTTCGAACTCACGGTCTCGCGCGGGGACGGCGCGTCCTCGATCTACCTGGAGGTCGCCTCCGGAGTCACGGCGTTCATCCTGCTGGGCCGCTACCTGGAGGCCCGCTCCAAGCGCCGTGCGGGGTCCGCGCTCAGGGCGCTGATGGAATTGGGCGCCAAGGACGTGGCCGTACTGCTGGACGGGCGCGAGGTGCGGATCCCGGCACAGCGACTGGCCGTCGGCGACCGGTTCGTCGTACGGCCGGGCGAGAAGATCGCCACCGACGGCACCGTCGTCGAAGGGACCTCCGCGGTGGACGCCTCGATGCTGACCGGCGAATCGGTGCCGGTGGACGTGACGGCCGGGGACCCGGTCACCGGCGCGACGGTCAACGCGGGCGGCCGGCTGGTCGTCGAGGCCACCCGGGTCGGCGCCGGCACACAGCTCGCGCGGATGGCGCAGCTGGTGGAGGACGCGCAGAACGGCAAGGCCGAGGTGCAGCGGCTCGCCGACCGGATCTCCGGGATCTTCGTGCCGGTGGTGCTGCTGATCGCGGCCGCCACGGCCGGGGTGTGGCTCGGACTGACCGGTGACAGCGTCGCCGCGTTCACCGCGGCCGTCGCCGTCCTGATCATCGCCTGCCCGTGCGCCCTGGGCCTGGCCACCCCGACCGCGCTGATGGTCGGCACGGGCCGCGGCGCCCAGCTCGGCATCCTCATCAAGGGCCCGGAGGTCCTGGAGTCCACGCGCCGGATCGACACGGTCGTCCTGGACAAGACCGGCACCGTCACCACGGGCCGGATGACCCTCCAGGAGGTCCATGTCGCCGAGGGCACCGACGAGAAGGAGGTGCTGCGGCTCGCGGGCGCCGTCGAGCACGCCTCCGAGCACCCCGTCGCCCGTGCGATCGCGCTGGGCGCCGAGGAGAGGGCCGGGCAGCTCCCGGAGGCCGAAGGGTTCGAGAACATCCCCGGGCGGGGCGTACGCGGCCGTGTGGAGGGCCGTGACGTCGTCGTGGGGCGGCTCTTCGACGACGTACCGCCGGAGCTGGCCCGCGCGCGGGACGAGGCCGAGCGGGCCGGGCGTACGGCGGTCCTGGTGGGCTGGGACGGGACGGCGCGGGCCGTCCTGGCCGTGGCGGACGCGGTCAAGGAGACCAGCGCCGAGGCCGTGCGCGCACTGCGCGCACTGGGGCTCACACCGGTGCTGCTGACCGGGGACAACCGTGCGGTGGCCGAGACGGTGGCCGCGGCCGTCGGGATCGGGAAGGTGGTGGCCGAGGTCCTGCCCGAGGAGAAGGTCGACGCGGTGCGGCGGCTGCAGGCCGAAGGGCGGGTCGTCGCCATGGTGGGCGACGGCGTCAACGACGCGGCCGCGCTCGCCACCGCCGATCTGGGCCTGGCCATGGGCACCGGCGCGGACGCGGCGATCGAGGCGGGCGATCTGACGCTGGTCCGGGGCGATCTGCGGGTGGCCGCGGACGCGATCCGGCTGTCCCGCCGGACGCTGGCCACGATCAAGGGCAACCTCGTGTGGGCCTTCGGTTACAACGTGGCCGCGCTGCCGCTGGCCGCCGCGGGCCTGCTGAATCCGATGATCGCGGGGGCCGCGATGGCCTTCTCGTCGGTCTTCGTCGTCACGAACAGCCTGCGACTGCGGACATTCCGGTGAAGTCCCCCGAATCCCGCCCAAGTTCACGGCGAAACGCGGTTTGAGCCCCTCTGGAGTCCCGAGCCCGGCTCACATAAGCTCTTCACAAGGCTCGCGCATCTTCCTTACGCTTGGGTCCCGGACGGCATATCCGGGCTCTTGCGCATCTACCGGACATACGCAAGAGACGCAGATCACAGTGATGCGAACGTAACCATCGAAGGGGTTCGAAGGTCTAAGTTGACGATGTCAGGGAGCGTCTTGGGGGGCGCGACCTGCCATCTGGGGATGTCTTGGGGGACTTCTCCAGAGATGCGTTGCCGGGGCACGTACACCGGGAAGCTTTGAGCGGCCCTCCCGGGCGTGCGCTGTCCCGGCAGATCGCACACCACAGCAGCACGGCGAGTTTTGCTCGTTCTGCTCAACAGCGGTTCAGGCGCTGTCCTCACAGACGCCCGGCCGGATCCCGTGGGGGGAATCCGTACCGGGACTGGGAAGGCGCCCTGGTCGTCGGCCCGTGGGGGGACCGGCGCCGGGGCGCCTTCTTCATTGCGTGAGAAATCATGTGAGAGATCACGTGATCTCTCACGGGAGACCACGCGAAAGCCCCCGCACCCGGCAAGCGGATACGGGGGCCGAAGCGGTACCGCGCCTCAGCGCTCCTCGACGGGAACGAAGTCGCGCTCGACCACGCCCGTGTAGATCTGGCGCGGGCGGCCGATGCGGGAACCCGGCTCCTTGATCATCTCGTGCCACTGGGCGATCCAGCCCGGCAGCCGGCCGAGGGCGAACAGGACCGTGAACATCTCGGTCGGGAAGCCCATGGCCCGGTAGATCAGACCGGTGTAGAAGTCGACGTTCGGGTAGAGGCTGCGCGAGACGAAGTAGTCGTCGGAGAGCGCGTGCTCCTCCAGCTTCAGCGCGATGTCCAGCAGCTCGTCGGACTTGCCGAGGGCGGACAGCACATCGTGCGCGGCGGCCTTGATGATCTTGGCACGCGGGTCGAAGTTCTTGTAGACCCGGTGGCCGAAGCCCATCAGGCGGACGCCGTCCTCCTTGTTCTTCACCTTGCGGATGAAGGAGTCGACGTCGCCGCCGGCGTCGCGGATGCCCTCCAGCATCTCCAGCACGGACTGGTTGGCGCCACCGTGCAGCGGGCCCCAGAGGGCGTTGATGCCGGCGGAGATCGAGGCGAACATGTTCGCCTGCGAGGAGCCGACCAGGCGGACCGTGGAGGTCGAGCAGTTCTGCTCGTGGTCCGCGTGCAGGATCAGCAGCTTGTCGAGCGCGGAGACCACGGTCGGGTCGAGGTCGTACTCCTGCGCGGGGACCGAGAAGGTCATGCGGAGGAAGTTCTCGACGTAGCCGAGGTCGTTGCGCGGGTAGACGAACGGGTGACCGATCGACTTCTTGTACGCGTACGCCGCGATCGTCGGGAGCTTGGCGAGCAGGCGGATCGTGGAGAGGTTGCGCTGGCGCTCGTCGAACGGGTTGTGGCTGTCCTGGTAGAACGTGGACAGCGCCGAGACGACCGAGGACAGCATGGCCATCGGGTGGGCGTCGCGCGGGAAGCCCTTGTAGAAGTTCTTGACGTCCTCGTGCAGCAGGGTGTGCTGCGTGATGTCGTTCTTGAACGTCGAGAGCTCGTCGACCGTCGGCAGCTCGCCGTTGATCAGCAGGTAGGCGACCTCCAGGAAGGTGGAGCGCTCGGCCAGCTGTTCGATCGGGTAGCCGCGATACCGCAGGATGCCCGCTTCGCCGTCCAGGTAGGTGACGGCGGATTTGTACGCGGCGGTGTTGCCGTAACCGCTGTCCAGCGTCACCAGACCGGTCTGGGCGCGGAGCTTTCCGATGTCGAAGCCCTTGTCACCGACGGTGCTGTCGATCACCGGGTAGGTGTACTCGCCGTCGCCGTACCGCAGTACTACAGAGTTGTCGCTCACGTCTTCCCTCACCGACGTTGTGCCTCATCTTCGAGGTTGCCCTGACTGTCTCTACCATCCCCCACTTGGCTCAGGAGAGTGCACTCGGGGTCGACCATCGGGCCTATTGACGGCACTGAGTGCCGTCAACTAGCTCATCCTGCCCCCTGTGTTCCCCTTCTGGAAGGGTCTTGTGACCTTCACGACTCATTTGATCGATCATTTTTCGCTGAACCGAGCCGAAAGTCGAGTGCCGTGCACCGCCGGCCCGCCGAAACCGTGCGCACCGCCTGGCCGATCGCCTTGCGCGATCCGACGAGGACGACCAGCTGCTTGGCCCGGGTGACCGCCGTGTAGAGCAGGTTCCGCTGGAGCATCATCCAGGCGCCCGTGGTGACCGGGATGACGACCGCCGGGTACTCGCTGCCCTGGGAGCGGTGGATCGTCACGGCGTACGCGTGGGCCAGCTCGTCGAGCTCGTCGAACTCGTACGGCACCTCCTCGTCCTCGTCGGTGAGCACCGTCAGGCGCTGGTCGACCGGGTCGAGCGAGGTGACCACACCGACGGTGCCGTTGAAGACACCGTTCTTGCCCTTCTCGTAATTGTTGCGAATCTGGGTGACCTTGTCTCCGACGCGGAACACCCGTCCGCCGAATCTCTTCTCGGGCAGGTCGGGGCGGCCCGGGGTGACGGCCTGCTGGAGCAGGCCGTTGAGGGTGCCGGCACCGGCCGGGCCACGGTGCATGGGGGCGAGGACCTGCACGTCCCGGCGCGGGTCCAGCCCGAACTTCGCCGGAATGCGGCGGGCCGCCACATCGACGGTGAGCCGGCCGGCCGCCTCGGTGTCGTCCTCGACGAAGAGGAAGAAATCCTTCATACCGTCCGTGGCCGGGTGCCGGCCGGCGTTGATCCGGTGTGCGTTGGTCACCACACCGGACTGCTGGGCCTGCCGGAAGACCCGGGTGAGACGGACCGCGGGGATCGGGCCGCCGTCGGCCAGGAGGTCCCGGAGGACCTCGCCCGCGCCGACGCTGGGCAGCTGGTCGACGTCCCCGACGAACAGCAGGTGGGCTCCCGGCGGCACGGCCTTGACCAGCTTGTTGGCGAGGAGCAGGTCCAGCATGGACGCCTCGTCGACCACCACCAGGTCGGCGTCCAGCGGGCGGTCCCGGTCGTAGGCCGCGTCGCCGCCGGGCCTGAGCTCCAGCAGGCGGTGGACGGTGGAGGCCTCGGCGCCGGTGAGCTCGGACAGGCGCTTGGCGGCCCGGCCCGTGGGGGCGGCCAGCACGACCTTCGCCTTCCTGGCGCGGGCCAGCTCCACGATCGAGCGGACCGTGAAGGACTTGCCGCAGCCCGGGCCGCCGGTGAGGACGGCGACCTTCTCGGTCAGCGCAAGCCTGACGGCGGCCTCCTGCTCCGGGGCGAGATCGGTGCCCGTACGGCCCTTCAGCCAGCTCAGCGCCTTGTCCCAGACCACGGTCCGGAAGCCCGGCATGCGGTCCTCGCCGGTGCGCAGGAGACGCAACAGCTGGGCGGAGAGGGAGAGTTCGGCGCGGTGGAAGGGGACGAGGTAGATCGCGGTGACGGGCTCGCCGCCGTCGGGGCCCGGCACCTTCTCCCGCACGACGCCGGGGTCCTCGCCGTCCTCCGGGGGTTCCGCCAGTTCGGCCAGGCATTCGATGACCAGACCCGTGTCGACCTGGAGGAGCTTCACCGCGTCCCTGATCAGCTGCTCCTCCGGGAGGAAGCAGTGTCCCTGGTCGGTGGACTGGGACAGCGCGTACTGCAGCCCCGCCTTGACGCGCTCCGGGCTGTCGTGCGGGATGCCGACGGACTGGGCGATCTTGTCGGCGGTGAGGAAGCCGATACCCCAGACGTCGGACGCGAGGCGGTACGGCTGGTTCTTCACGACCGAGATGGAGGCGTCGCCGTACTTCTTGTAGATGCGCACCGCGATGGACGTGGAGACCTCGACGGTCTGGAGGAAGAGCATGACCTCCTTGATGGCCTTCTGCTCCTCCCAGGCGTCGGCGATCTTCCTGGTGCGCTTGGGGCCGAGTCCGGGGACCTCGACGAGCCGCTTGGGCTCCTCCTCGATGATCTTGAGGGTGTCCATGCCGAAGTGCTGGGTGATGCGGTCGGCGAAGACCGGGCCGATGCCCTTGACCAGGCCGGAGCCGAGGTAGCGGCGGATGCCCTGGACGGTGGCCGGCAGGACCGTCGTGTAGTTCTCGACGTGGAACTGCTTGCCGTACTGGGGGTGGGAGCCCCAGCGGCCCTCCATGCGCAGGGACTCGCCGACCTGCGCGCCGAGCAGGGCGCCCACGACCGTGAGCAGGTCGCCGGCGCCTCTGCCGGTGTCGACCCGGGCGACCGTGTAGCCGTTCTCCTCGTTGGCGTACGTGATGCGTTCGAGTACGCCTTCCAGCATGGCCAGTCGCCGCTCGCCCGCCTGGGCGGCCCCCGCCTGATCGGTCATGATCCGACGGTACCGCCCGGGTACGACAGGGCGGCGGGGACGGACCACCGGAGCTCTCACGCAAAAGCGACCGATCAGTATGCGGACGGGGGTTCACCTTTCACGGCGGATTCACAAGCCAGCCCGAAACTTTACGCTTCAAGCATCGTGGTCGCCCTTTTTGTGAGTCTTTCCCGTGGAAGAATTCAGGGGTTCATGAAAAGGGGGGCGGACTCGATTCCGGAGCGACCGTGATGCCGATGCGTCCCCCAGGCCCGAGCGCCCCTCGGCGTGCGCACACGGCGGGCACGCTTCTCGTCGGGCTGTGCGCCGTCGGCACGTTGACGCTGCTCGTGGCGGCTCCGGCGATCTCCGGGAACCACGCGGTCGTGGCCCCGGGGCATTCCGCGCCGAACGGGAGCACCCCCGGCCCTCCCCCGCCGCACCGGGCACCCGCGACGGAATTCCGCCCCCATCCCAGCCCCGGGCCGGGCTGATTCCGCCTGCCCATTCCATTCCCCGGCCCCCGATGACAACGAGGAACGATGTCCCCCCAGGCCCAGAGCGTCGCCCTGTGGATCATGTCCCTGGCCATCAACATCACGGCGGCGTGCGCGGGGATCGTATGGGGCTGGGAGGCCTTCGCGCAGTTCCTGCTGCCGGCGTTCGGGTCGGTGGTGGGTGCGTCGATGGTGAGCTACAGCCTGCGGCGGTGAGAACGCCGTGGGAGCGGACGAACCGCGGATGCCGTCGGGGAAGCGTTTCGCCCGTACGTCGCGAAAGCCGCTTGCCGCTCGTGTTCCGAATGACTAGCGTCCGCTTCCGTGCCTCCGACGCTGCGCGCCCCGCGCCTGCTCCTGACCCCTTACGCCCCGGGCGACGAAGAGGACTTCGTCGCCCTGTTCCAGGACACCAGGGTCTCCCGGTGGATGGGGGACGGGCCCTCTCCCGAGGCGGACGACCGGGCCCTGTTCGGGCGGATCTTCAGCAAGGTCTACGCGCGGGACCTCTTCGACGTGTGGGCGGTCCGGCTCGACGGGCGGCTGATCGGGCACGCGGAGATCAAGCGGACCGACGAGGTGGACGGGCACGAGATCGTCTACGCGCTGTCCCCCGCGGTCTGGGGAGGCGGACTCGGGACGGAGCTCGCGGAGGCACTCGTGGCGTACGGCTTCGGGACGCTCGGGCTCACCGAGGTGCACGCCACCGTCGCCGCGGAGAACGATGCCTCGCTGCGCCTGCTCGGGCGGATCGGGTTCGCGCACGTGCGCGACATCGAGGAGGACGACGGTGGCCTCACCCGCGTGCTCACAGCCTCCCGAAGATCACTGAGCGCCACGTCCAGCCCGCTGTAAGGACGGCGTCCCTGAGGGGGTCGCGCAGCTCCGCACTGTCGAAGCGGTAGGTCTCCGTCGCTTCGAGGCGGCCGCTCTCCCCGCGGCCGATCGTGTAGTGGCGGGAGACGGTCCGGTCGGGTCCGCGCGTGTACTGCCCGGAGATCTTCAGCCGCGGCGGGTCGCCGACCCGGGTGACCTCCCGCCCCTCCTCGACGACCCGAACCTCGTGGTCCTCCCGGACCAGACGCATCCGGAACCGGACGGCGCGGGTCAGCTGCGATCGGACGAAGAGCTCCTGCCAGGCGGGCTCGGCCGCCCGCCACTGCGCGACCAGGTCGGCGCCCTCGGCGGCACCGTCGCGGATGACGTACGGCACGTCGGGCCGGCCCAGGCCGAGCAGGGCCGTCCGCACCTCCTCGGCCGGACGCGGAGCGACACCGTCGGCGGGGTGGGCGGTCCCGGTCAGCTTGTCGAAGAGGCGCATGGTGGCAACCTGGGGCCTGCCGTTTGGATCAGACCGCGGACGCGGGGTCGAGAAGCACCGTCGCTTCCCTGCGACCTGATCCAAACGACAGGCCCTGGGCGGCCGCGTCGCGGCCCCCGCAGGGACCCCTCAAGAATCCGGCAAGATTTTCTTACGTTGCCGTGCAACCCTTTCCGTCCCTTTCGGGTCGTAGTGGGCGTCAGGGCTTCTGGAGGGGGATCCGGGGGGATCGCGGGGTTCCTGACGGGAGGGGAAAGGCCGAGGGGGCCGGGTCGACGGACCGGGCCCCCTCGAAACCGTTCAGGGCTGTTCAGAAGCCGTTCAGGGCCGTCAGAAGAAGACGCCGCACCGCAGCAGGACGTTCGCGTACGGCCGTGCCTCGCCCGTGCGGACGACCAGCCGGGCCTGCGCCGACATCTCTTTGAGCCGCTCGTGCGACACGAGCCGCAGCCCGGGGAAGTGCCCCTCCAGCAGCGCCGACGCCTCCGGGTTGGCCTCCCGCAGCTCCTGCGCCGCCGTCGCCCCCTCGACCACCAGCTCGGCCAGCAGCCCGTCCAGCACCTCGGCGAACGCCGGGACCCCCGCCCGGAAGGCCAGGTCCACCACCCGGGGCCCGTCGGGGATGGGCATGCCCGCGTCGCACACCAGCACCCCGTCGCCGTGGCCGAGTTCGGCCAGCGCACCGGCGAGGTGACGGTTCAGTATTCCGGTCTTCTTCACGGTGCGGCGACCTCCGCCGCCGTAGGGAAGGACGCCTGCGCGCCCTCCTTCGTCACGGTCGCGGCACCCACCCGAGCCGCGTACGCCGCCGCCCGGGCCAGGGACTCGCCCGTCCCCAGCCGGTAGGCCAGCGCGGCGGTGAAGGAGTCGCCCGCTCCGGTCGTGTCCACCGCGTCCACCTTCACGGCCGGCACACGTGAGACGCCCTCCGCCGACGCCACCAGCGCGCCCTCCGCGCCCAGCGTCACCACCACCGACTTCGGGCCCTTGGCGAGGAGGATCCGCGCCCAGGCCTCGGGGCTGTCCCCGACGGCGGAGTCGCCCAGGATCACCTTCGCCTCGTGCTCGTTCACGATCAGCGGGTCGCAGGCCGCCAGCACCTCGTGCGGCAGAGGGCGCGGCGGCGAGGGGTTCAGCACGAAACGGCTCCCCGGCGCCAGGTTCCGTACGGTCTCCACCACCGTCTCCAGCGGGATCTCCAACTGCGCCGACACCACCCGGGAGCCCTGGAAGAGGCACCCGGCGGCGCTGACGTCCTGCGGGGTGAGGCGGCCGTTGGCGCCGGGCGAGACGACGATGCTGTTGTCGCCGGACGGGTCGACCGTGATCAGCGCGACCCCGGTCGGCGCGCCGCCCACCAGTACCCCCACCGTGTCGACGCCGGCCTCGTGCAGTGAGTCCAGCAGCAGCCGGCCGTGGGCGTCGTCGCCCACCCGGGCCAGCAGCGCCGTACGGGCGCCGAGCCGGGCGGCGGCGACCGCCTGGTTCGCGCCCTTGCCGCCCGGGTGGACGGTCAGGTCGGAGCCGAGCACGGTCTCGCCGGCACCGGGCCGGCGCTCCACTCCGATCACCAGGTCGGCGTTGGCCGACCCCACGACCAGGAGGTCGTAGTCGTACATGAGTTGTCTCCCCACGTGAGTGACATGGCCGGGCGGTCCACACGCCGTGTGTGACCGCCCGGCCGTTCCCCGATGTCAGCCGCTGAAGCCGGCCACGTTCTCCTTGGTGACCACCTTCACCGGCACCTTCACCGTCTCCTCGACCTTCTCGCCCTTCAGGGCCCGCAGGGCGTTGTCCACGGCGATCTTCCCGAGCTGGGACGGCTGCTGCGCCACGGACGCGTACAGCGTGCCGCCCTCGACCGCCTTCAGTCCGTCAGGCGTGCCGTCGAAGCCGACGACCGGGACCGACGTGCCGGCCTTGGAGCCCAGCGCCTTGATCGCGCCGAGCGCCATCTCGTCGTTGGCGGCGATGACGCCCTGGACGTCCGGGTGGGCCTGGAGCAGGTTCGACATCACGTCCAGGCCCTTGGTGCGGTCGAAGTCGGCGGGCTGCTGGGCCACGACCTGGATGCCGGGGAAGGCCTTGAGGCCGTTCGCGAAGCCCTGTGCGCGCTCCCGGGCCGCGGACGTGCCGGCCTGGCCCTGGAGGATCACGATCTTGCCCTTGCCGCCCAGCTTGTCGGCGATGGTCTTGGCGGCGAGTTCACCGCCGGCGACGTTGTCGGAGGCGACGAGAGCGTCCACCGACGCCTTGTTGACGCCCCGGTCGACCGCGATGACCGGGATCTTCGCCTTGTCGGCGGCCTTCACGGAGTTGCTCGCGGCGTCCGAGTCCACCGGGTTGACGATGATCGCGCCGAGGCCGGAACTGGTGAAGTTCTGCAGCTGGTTGGCCTGCTGGGAGGCGTCGTTCTGGGCGTCGGTGACGGTCAGGTCCACGCCCCGCTTCTCCGCCTCGGCCTGGGCTCCCGCCCGGATCTGCACGAAGAAGGGGTTGTTGAGGGTGGACAGCGACAGGCCCATCTTCGGGCTGCTCGTGGCGGAGGAGCCGTTGTGCAGGAAGGAGGTGGCGCCGACGATCGCGACGGTGACCACGGCCGCGAGCCCGTACGTCGCCGCCTGCCTGCCCTTGGGGCCGCCGATGCCGGCCGCCGCCGGGGCCGCCCCCGCCTTGCGGCGCAGCGTGTCGAACAGCACCGCCAGCGCGATGACGACACCGATGACGACCTGCTGCCAGAACGCCGAGACGTTCAGCAGGTTCAGACCGTTGCGCAGCACGGCCAGGATCAGCGCGCCGATGAGCGTGCCGGAGGCCTTGCCGGTGCCGCCCGCGAGGGAGGCGCCGCCGATGACGACTGCGGCGATCGCGTCCAGCTCGTAGCCGTCTGCGGCCTGGGGCTGCGCGGAGGAGAGGCGGGCCGCGAGGACGACACCGGCGACGGCGGCGAACACGCCGGAGAAGGCGTAGATCGCGAGCTTCTGCTTCTTCACGCGCAGGCCGGACAGCCGCGCGGCCTCCTCGTTGCCGCCGATCGCGTACATGGAGCGGCCGATGTAGGTCCGGCCGAGCACGAAGGCCGCGACCAGGCCCATGACGACCATCACCAGGACCGGCACCGGAAGCCAGCCGCCGAGCGTGTCACCGAGGTGGGAGACCGAGTCGGGGAAGGCGATCGGGGAGCCCTCGGAGATCACGAGGGACAGGCCGCGGGCCACGGACAGCATGGCCAGGGTCGCGATGAACGGCGGGAGCTTGCCGTAGGAGATCAGGATGCCGTTGACCAGGCCGCAGGCGATGCCCGTCGCTATGGCGAGGAGGACGGCGAGGAAGACCGGGACACCCGCCGAGGTGGCGCTCCAGGCGAGGACCGTGGCGGACAGCGCGGCGACCGAGCCGACCGACAGGTCGATGCCCGCGGAGACGATCACGAAGGTCACGCCGAAGGCGAGGATGGCCGTCACGGCCGCCTGCACACCGACGTTGAGGAGGTTGTCCGTCGTCAGGAAGTCGCCGGACAGGGCCGACATCGCGATGACGAGGACGATGAGCGCGGTGAGCGCCCCGTTGTCGAGCAGGAGGCGGCGCAGGCCCCCCGAGGCGCCACCCGCGCCCGTCGTGCTCTTGAGCGTGTCAGTGGCCACCGGAGGCCTCCGTTCCGTTCGTGGTCGTGGTCGTGGTCGTGGGGGTGCTGACGGCGAGTGCCATCACGGCGTCCTGGGTCGCCTCGTCGGCGGAGAGTTCACCGGCGATCCGGCCCTGGGCCATCACCAGCACCCGGTCGCTCATACCGAGCACCTCGGGCAGATCGCTGGAGATCATGAGGACGGCCGCGTCGGCGGCGGTGAGTTCGTTGACCAGCTGGTAGATCTCGACCTTGGCGCCGACGTCGATGCCGCGCGTCGGCTCGTCGAGGATCAGCACCTTGGTGTCGGCGAGCAGCCACTTGCCGATGACGACCTTCTGCTGGTTGCCGCCGGAGAGGGTGCGCACCTGCTGGCCGAGTCCGGCCATCCGCACGCCGAGCTGTCCGGCGATCCGCTCGGCCGCCTCGCGCTGGCCCTTGAGGTCGACGAGGCCCGCACGCGTGGCGGACCGCAGCGTCACCAGGCCGAGGTTCTCCTCGACCGACGCGTCCAGCACCAGGCCTTGGCCCTTGCGGTCCTCGGGGACGAGTCCGATGCCCGCGGTCATCGCCGCGTTGACGTCGTACCTGGCGATCGGGGCGCCGGAGACCTTCACGGTGCCGTGGTCGTAGGCGTCGGCCCCGAAGACCGCCCGTACGACCTCGGTACGGCCCGCGCCGACCAGGCCCGCGATGCCGACGACCTCACCGGCGTGCACCTCGAAGCTGACGTCGTGGAAGACACCGCCCCGGGTCAGTCCCTCGACGGTGAGCAACGCGGCGCCCCTGTCGGCGCGTTCCCGCGGGTACTGCTGCTCGATGGAGCGCCCGACCATGAGCCGTACGAGCTCGTCCTCGGGCGTGGCGGCGGGGACCTGACCGACGCTCTTCCCGTCCCGGATGACCGTCACCCGGTCGCCGAGCGCGGCGATCTCCTCCAGGTGGTGGGTGATGAAGACGATCCCGACGCCGTCCTCGCGCAGTGTGCGCACGATCGCGAAGAGCTTGTCGACCTCCTCGGAGGTGAGCACGGCCGTCGGCTCGTCCATGATCAGCACACGGGCGTTCAGGCTGAGTGCCTTGGCGATCTCGACCATCTGCAGGCGCGCGATGCCGAGTTCGCGGACCCGCGCCCGGGGCGACACGCTCACGCCGACCCGCCGCAGCAGGACCTCGGCGTCGGCCTCCATCTTCTTCCGGTCGATCATCCCGAACCGGCGCGGCTGGCGCCCGAGGAAGATGTTCTCGGCGACCGTCAGGTCGGGTACCAGGTTGAACTCCTGGTAGATGGTGGCGATCCCGAGCCGCTCGGAGTCCTGCGCACCCTGGATGCGCGTCTCCTCACCGCCCACCAGGATCCGCCCGGCGTCGGGGGTGTAGGCGCCGGAGAGCATCTTGATGAGGGTGCTCTTGCCGGCACCGTTCTCACCGAGCAGTACGTGCACCTCGCCCCGGCGCAGGTCGAAGTCGACGCCGTCCAGCGCGACCACGCCCGGGAAGGTCTTCCGTATGCCCTCGATGCGCAGCAACTCGTCCGCGTTGCTCACGTCGTGCTCCTTTGCACTGGGGTGGGGTTCTCGCCGCACGAGCGGCGTACGACGAGCCGGGCGGGGAGGGTGACGGACTCGCCGGGCCGCCCCTCGATGCGGTCGACCAGGGCCCTTACGGCGGCCCGGCCCAGCTCGCCCGTGGGCTGGGCGATCGCGGTGATCGGCGGATCGGTGTGCACGAACCACCGGATGTCGTCGAACGCGGCCAGCGCGAGGTCGTCCGGTACGCGCAGGCCACGCGCGCGTACGGCGTCCAGGGCGCCGAGCGCCATCAGGTTGTCGGCCGCGAAGACGACTTCGGGCGGCTCGGCCAGGTCGAGGAAGCCCTCGGTGACCAGCCGGCCGCTCTCGGCCTGGAAGTCGCCCTGCCCTATGTAGGCGTCGGGCAGGGCGAGCCCGTACGCGCCGAGCGCCTCCCGGAAGGCCTCCACGCGCTCACGGCCGGTGGTGGTCGCCGCCGGGCCCGCGATGATGGCGAGCCTGCGGTGCCCCAGCCCGTGCAGATGCGCCACGAGGTCCCGTACGGCGGTCTGCCCGTCGGCCCGCACCACCGGCACGTCCACGCCCGGGATCCACCGGTCCACGAAGACCATGGGCGTCCCGGCCCGCGCGGCGTCCAGCATGAGCGGCGAGCCGCCGTCCGTGGGCGAGACGAGCAGGCCGTCGATGCGGCGGTCGAGGAGGTTGCGTACGTGGTGGTCCTGGAGGTCGGGCCGCTCGTCGGCGTTGCCGATGATGACGCTGTAGCCGAGCGCGCGGGCCTCCTCCTCGACGGAGCGGGCGAGTTCGGTGAAGTACGGGTTCAGCACGTCGCTGATGACCAGGCCGAGGGTGTGGGTCTGGTCGGTGCGCAGGGAGCGGGCGACGGCGTTCGGGCGGTAGCCCAGGGTCTCGACGGCGGCCAGCACGCGGGTGCGTGCGTCGGCGCTGACCGACGGGTGGTCGTTCAGGACGCGCGAGACCGTGGCGACGGAGACGCCGGCCTCGGCAGCGACGTCCTTGATGCTGGCCACCGCCGCTCCACCTCCTTGTGGATCAGTCGTGGGAGCGCTGGTGAGCGCTCATGGAATCGATTACATCAACGGGTGGATGGAATCGATTACACGCCGGTAAATCAAGACCCCCCGGACACCTCTTGACCGGATCGTGATGTCGCGGGGCGCGGCCGGGCGTCCCAGGCTGGGAGGAGAGGGGTTCTTCGAGGGATGCCCCGAGGCCCGGTCGGGCCGGAGCGGAGCGGAGGAAGCATGGCGGCGACCACTCGTGACGACGTACCCGTAGCGCTCGAGGGCGACGGCGTGGAGCTGCGCATCACGCCGATCGGGGGCGGCCTGTCGGTGGGCTACATCAGCCTGCCCCGGGGCACGGACATGGGGCCCGCTCTCAAGGGCCTGCCCGACGACGCCTGCCAGTGCCCCCACTGGGGCTACATGCTCAAGGGCCGGATCAGGATGCGTACGGCCTCGGGCGAGGAGGAGTACGAGGCGGGGCAGGCGTACTACTGGGGTCCGGGCCATGTGCCGGTGGCGCTGGAGGACAGCGAAATGGTGGAGTTCTCACCGAGCGAGGACTTCCAGCAGGTGATCGACCACGTGGTGGCGCAGGCCGGGTGAGCCGCGGAGAAACCCGTGCCGCCTCCGCCGATGAGTTCTGCCCGCCCGGGCGGTCCACCCCTCATCGACCACAGGAGGAGCGCTGTGTCCCAGCTGCTGCGCGTACAGAACTTCACCGTCTCGAGCGACGGCTTCGGTGCCGGTGAGGGCCAGAGCCTGGAGCGGCCGTTCGGCCATGCCGATCCCGGGCAGATGTTCGCCTGGGCCGGCGCGACCGCGAGCTGGCCCAACCGCAGCGACCCGGCCGGGAGCCGGGGCCTCGACGACTACTTGGTGCGCGACTTCCACCACAACATCGGCGCCGAGATCATGGGCCGCAACAAGTTCAGCCCGCAGCGCGGCCCGTGGGAGAACTACGAGTGGCAGGGCTGGTGGGGCGACGAACCCCCGTTCCACACACCGGTGTTCGTCATGACCCACCACGAGCGCCCCTCGTTCACGCTCTCCGACACGACGTTCCACTTCGTCGGCGGGGATCCCGCCGAGGTCCTCGCCCAGGCGCGCAAGGCGGCCAGGGGCAAGGACGTCCGGCTCGGCGGCGGGGCGACGGTCATCCGGCAGTTCCTGGACGCAGACCTGGTCGACACGCTGCACGTGGCGGTCTCGCCCGGCGTGGTGCTCGGGTCCGGCTCACGGCTGTGGGAGTCGCCCGAGGAACTGCTCGACCGCTTCCACTGCGATGTCGTGCCGAGTCCGAGCGGGGTGGTTCATCACCTGTTCTGGAGGAGGTGACGGCAGGTCAGGCGCCCTTGCCCCAGTCCAGACGGTCGGCGAGCCCGGCGGCGGTGAAGGCAGCCGCCAGTTCGTCGCGGCCCTCGGTGAAGTGGGCCCAGCTGTCGTAGTGGACGGGGACCACGCGGCGGGCACCGAGGACCTGAGCGGCCTCGGCGGCCATCGCGCTGTCCAGGACGATGACCTGGTTGTCGAAGAGCACCGGGAAGCGGGGGGCACCGGCGAAGAGCACGGCGGTGTCGACGGGCCCGAAGCGGCCGGCGATCTCGCGGACGGCATCGAGTGAGGCGTTGTCTCCGCTGACGTAGACGGTGGGCAGGCCTTCGCCGGTCAGGACGAAGCCGACGACCTGGCCGGTGAACGGCTCGACCTGCTCGCGGGGGCCGGGGCCGTGCAGGGCGGGGACGCCGGTCACGGTGACCGTGCCGCCGCCGGGCCGGTCCAGTGCGACGGACTCCCCGTCGGCCAGGCCCCGGACCCTGTCCCCGAGGCTCTCCCCCAGGCGCTTGCCGCCGCCGGGCGTGGTCAGGGTCAGAGGTATGCCGGCGAGCAGGGCCCGGCCGGAGGTGTCCAGGTTGTCGGGGTGCTCGTCGTGGGAGAGCAGCACCACGTCGATACGGCCGAGGTCGGCGGGACCACCGGCGGAGGGCGCGGTCTTGGTCAGGAGCGGGCCCCCGGGCCGGCCGTAGTCGCCGGGGGCGTCGAAGGTCGGGTCGGTCAGGAAGCGCAGGCCGCCGTACTCGAAGAAGGCGGTCGGGCCGCCGAGGACGCGGACGGGGAAGTCGGTCGTCGCGGGAAGAGAAGACATGCAGCACCTCACGGATAGACGCGGTTTAACCGTGAGGCGACCGTAGCTGTTTCTCACGGATGCAGGCAAGCCGTACCATGAGAAGCATGGAGGAGCCCGTGATCGAACAGTCCGCCCCGCCGCCCGCACAAGGCGAGGAGGAGCACCCCTCGCTGGCCCTCGCCAACACCGCGATCGCCCTGCCCGGCGGGCGCACACTCGATCTCGTGGGCACCCCCGCGCAGGCGAACCACTGGCTCACACAGCGCGGCCTCGCCCCGGTCGACACCGGCATGCGGGAGATGTGCGCGGCCCAGCTGCGGTCGCTGCGCGAACAGATCAGGTCGCTGTTCGCCGCCCGGGCCGACGGCGTGCCCGCCCTGCCCGCGGCGATTGCGGCCGTCAACGACGCGATGACCAGGGTCCCCACGGCCCCGCTACTGCGCTGGGACGACAAGACCGGCCCCTACCGCACCGCCCCCCACCCCACGACCGCGATCGTCGACCTCGCCCTGGCCACCCTCGCCGCCGACGCCGCCGACCTGCTCACCTCCCCCGCGGCCGAGCGCCTCACCGCCTGCGGTTCCCCGCCCTGCAACCGCTACCTGCTCCGCCACGGCCGCCGCCACTGGTGCTCCACCCGCTGCGGCGACCGCGCCCGCGCGGCCCGCGCGTACGCCCGCCGCAGCGAGCAGCGCTGAGTCCGCCATGGTCATGGCGGGGGCCTGCGGGTGAGCCGCGCCCCTCTGCTCTCCGCGACCCTTTTGACGTCCCGCAGGGACTCGCTGAGCCGCCGGGCCAGGTAGTGCAGTTCCGCGCTGGTCACGCGGTGCTCCGCGAGGAGTTCGGCGGCATGTCCGAGCAGATGGTCCGCCATGTCGATCTGCACGTCCTCGATCTCGTCGGCGAGCCGTGAGACGTAGCCGGTTCCGTCGCCGACGAGATAGCACGGCCCCCCGTCGGCCCTGCTCCACGGCAGCAGCCGTCCGGCCATCGCGTGGTCGCGCGCTCCGCCGGTCATGCGTTCGCCTCCGCCAACAGGTAGGGGCGCACCAGCCGGTTGTCCTCTCCCCGGAGCGGACGCTCGTCGGGGCGGCGGCAGACCGCCGGGCATGTGTGCGGGCTCGGGGGTGGTGCCGCCGGCCGCCGTCGCCTCCCCCGGGGAGGGAGGAGGAAGCGGAGAAGTGGTTCGAGGAGCCGGGCGATGAGGTCTGTCACGTCTGTCTGCCTGTCTTCTCACCTGTGGTGACTGCGTTCTGTGGCGAATCACTCACAGAGTGAGGTCGGCTCTGGCTACGCTGCCAGGGGGTGGAGCTTGACATCGGGCTTGTCAAGAAGAGGAGTTGGCCGATGGACGAACGTCGTACGCCTCGAACGCTGCGGGAGAAGTACGGGGAGGAGCTGAGGCTACGGCGGAACGCGGCGCGCCTCACCCAGGAGGAACTGGGGGATCAGGTCGTCTGCTCGCCCACGTTGATCAGCCACTTCGAGGCTGGGAGGCGCCTTCCGAAGCCGGATGACGCGCAGCGCCTCGACCGGGCGCTGGGGACGGACGGATTCTTCGCGCGGTGGCTGGACGATCTGGAGAACAAGTACGACCCCCGCTTCGCTGCCGCCGCCGAACTGGAGCGACACGCAACGCTGATCCAGCAGTTCGCGCTCACATTGGTCCCCGGCCTGCTTCAGACGCCCGACTACGCCAGGGCCGTGTTCGCGGCCTACCGCCCCACCACCACAGACCAGGAACTTGACAGGAAGGTTGTCATTCGAACAGAGCGTGCCCGAATTCTTGACGGACCGTCGGCTCCGGTCATCTGGACGCTTCTCGACGAGGCCGTGCTGCGACGCGCTGTGGGTGGCTCGCAGGTCATGGCGGAACAACTGCACAAGATCGCGGACTTGGCCGGGTCGCGACGGATTCGGCTGCACGTCCTGCCGTACCGCGTCGGTGCGCATCCGCTCATGGAGAGCCTGCTCACCCTGATGAGCTTTGAGGATTCCGCCCCGGTGGCATACGTCGACGCGTTCGAGACCGGACGTCTGATGGACGATCCGGCGCTGGTGAGGGCCTGCCAGACCGCCTACGCTCTGGCTCTGAGTGACGCGTTGTCGCAGCAGGAGTCACTGGCCCTCGTCAGATCGGCAGCAGAGGATCACGCACATGATCAGCAGTGAGTACACCGGGTGGTTCAAGTCCAGCTACAGCGGCGGTAGTCAAGCTGAGTGCCTCGAAGTCGCCCCCGGCCGCCCCGACGTCCCCGTGCGGGACAGCAAGACCGCCCACGGCCCCGCCCTGGTCTTCTCGCAGCGCGGCTGGGCGGCGTTCGTCACCGCCGTCAAGGACGGGCACGTCAGGGGCTAAGCAGGCAGCGTGAGCCCCAAAGGCGGGTAGCTCTCGCCGCCCACGCGTTCGGCCGCCTCGATGTAGTCGGCCAGGGCGTCCCGGGACTGGGCGAGGCTCGCCAGCCGGTCGTCCAGCCGCCGCAGCCGCGACCTCATCGCGGCCAGCAACTCGGGGCATCCGACCAGCGCCGGGGCCTCCCCCGTCGCACAGGGCAGCAGGTACGCGATGTCCTCCGAGGACAGTCCGGCGCCGAGCAGGTGGCGGATCTGCTTCACCCGCAGCAGGGCGCTCTCGTCGTACTCGCGGTAGCCGTTCGCTCCGCGGGCCGGCTCCAGCAGGCCCTGGGACTCGTAGTACCGCAGCTGATGGGCGTTGACGCCCGTCCGTCGGCTCAGTTCCCCGATCCGCATCGACAACCTCACTTGACCTTCACACCGGTATCAACGTTGACGATGCTGCCATGGACGAAATCACCCCAACACCCGTGACAGTCATCGGACTCGGCCTGATGGGCCAGGCACTCGCCGGGGCGTTCCTGAAGGCAGGGCACCCCACGATCGTGTGGAACCGTACGGCCGGCAAGGCCGACCGGCTGGTGGCCGAGGGCGCGCGGCCGGCCCCGACCGTCGGCGACGCGATCGAGTCCGGTCGCCTGACGGTCGTCTGTGTCACCGACTACCGAGCCGTGCGCGAGGCACTCGGCACGAGCGATGTCGAGCTGAGCGGCACGACGCTGATCAACCTGACCTCGGGCGACTCGGGCCAGGCGCGGGAAACCGCCCGGTGGGCGGAAGCGCGAGGTGCCCGCTATCTGGACGGCGCCGTCATGGCCATCCCGTCGACCATCGGTACCTCTGACGCGGTGATCCTCCAGAGCGGGGCGCGCTCGGACTTCGACGCGCACGAGTCGGCACTCGGCGCGCTCGGCACCGTCACCTACCTCGGTGCGGACCACGGGCTGGCGTCGCTGTACGACGCGGCCGGACTGGCGATGATGTGGAGCGTGCTGAACGCCTGGCTCCAGGGCACGGCCCTGCTCAGGACGGCGGGGGTCGACGCCGGGACGTACGCACCGTTCGCGCGGCACATCGCCGCCGGTGTCGCCGACTGGCTGCCCGGGTACGCCGAGCAGATCGACAGGGGTTCGTTCCCGGCCGAGGTGTCGGCGCTGGAGACCGACGCGCGGGCGATGGCGCATCTGATCGAGGAGAGCGAGGCGGTGGGCGTCAACGCCGAGCTGCCGAGGCTGATCAAGGCGATGGCCGATCGTGCGATCGCCGCCGGGCACGGCAAGGAGCAGTATCCGGTGCTGATCGAGGAGTTCGGCAGGCCCGGAGACCGCTGACCGATCCCGGGGCGTCGGTTCCTCACCGGCCGGAATGCGACGTCACCCCTGACCGGCAGAGGTGACGTCGCGGACCTGCCAGCCACCCGCGGGGACGACTGCCGGAGTGAGCGGGACGCGCTGTTTCACCGCCTCCTTCCAGGCGACCATCTCGACCGGCGCACTGCTCGGGGGCGTCGTCCTGGACCGCACCTCACCGTCTGCGGTCAGCTGCTCGGCGGGTGCACCGCGCTGCTCGTGGTCCTGGCTGTGGGGGTCGCCCGATCCACCGAGGGCTGAGACGTCACGCCGAGTCGTTCAGCAGCCGGCTCAGGTGCTCACTCCCGGGTCCCAGCAGGTCGGGCAGGGGCGGTGCCTCCTCGTACCAGCGCTTCTCGTACTCCCAGCACAGCCAGCCGTCCCAGCCGTGGCGGGAGAGGATCTCCACGCATTCGGCCAGGGGCAGGACGCCCTCGCCGAGGGGCAGGGGGGTGGTGTCGTCGGCGGAGCGGATGTCCTTGACCTGGACGTAGCCGAGGTGCGGGGAGAGTGCCGCGTAGGTCTCGGAGGGCTGTTCGCCGCCGAGCCAGGTGTGCATCACGTCCCAGAGGGCGCCGACCTGGCGGTGCCCGACGAGGCCGAGGATCCGCATCGCGTCGGCGGCGGTGCGGTGCGAGTCGTGGGTTTCGAGGAGGATGCGTACGCCCAGGTCATTGGCGTGTTCGGCGGCCGTGCCCAGGCGTCGGGCGGCCGTCGCGTCGGCCTCTTCGGGGGTCTGCACGTCGAGGTCGCCGCCCGGGAAGACCCGGACGTACGGGGCGCCCAGGTCGTGGGCCAGGTCCAGGAGGGCACGGATCTCGGCCAGGACGGGCTCGTCGTCGCCCGGCGCGGCGACCTGTGCATAGCCCGCCAGGCCCAGGAGCTCTACGCCCGCTCCCTTGAACTCGGCCGCGACGTCCGCCCGTTCGGCGGGGCCGAGGCCGGTGTGGACCGGTTCCTCGGGGTGGGTGCGCAGTTCCACGCCGTGATAGCCGTGGGCGGCCGCGAGCCGCAGGACGTCGGGCAGGGGCAGGCCGGGGACACCGAGGGTGGAGAACGCCAGCTTCATGTTGACGGACCCTACCCGGCACTCCCGCGGGCGACTCTCCTTCGTCACTCGGGTGTTGCGTGAAGATCCGGTCGCCAGTCCTGGCCGGTCGGATCCTGACCGAAGGAACGGTGCGGTTTCTCCGCGACCAGCACGAAACCGTGGCGCCGGTAGATGCGGCGGGCCACGGTGAGGATGTCGTCGGTCCACAGGACGACCTCGCGGTAGCCGGCCTCGCGCGCGAAGTCGACGAGCGCTCCGACGAGCCGGTCGCCGATGCCCAGGCCGCGGGAGTCCGGCTCGACCAGCAGGAGCCGCAGACGGGCGGCGCCGGGGGCGTCGTCCCGTACGCACATCACGCACCCCACCGGCCGGCCAGCCAGCTCGGCGATCCACGTCCGCTCCGGGCGCGGGTCGTGGTCCTCGCCGTAGTCGGCGGCGATCCTCGCCACCAGCCCCTCGTAGTCGGCGTCGAAGCCGTACTCGGCCGCGTACAGCGCGGCGTTGCGCTGCACGATCCAGCCGAGGTCGCCGGGGGCGGGCTCGCGCAGGACGACGTCCTGGGGGCGGGGGGCCCGGCCGTCGCCCAGGAGCGTCCGGACGGTCCGCATGGCTTCCGCCAGCCGTGGCCGGTCCTCGGCCCGGACCGTCCAGCATCGCTCCGACCGTCTCCCGTGCCCGCTCGTCGAGCAGCGCGGCGGCCTCCCGGCCGGGCGCGGTGAGCGTGATGCGGCGGCGCGGATCCGTGTCGGACGGGCCGCGCTCGACCTGCCCGTCCTCCTCGAACTGACATTCGTGCCCAGGCGCGAGACGATCCGGACGGGAGACGGCCGATGAGTTTCTCCGTGCTCCGCAGTCAGAAGAAGAGAACCCGACACGAGATACCGAGGATCCCAGGATGCGTACTCTGATCAGCACCGCTTTCATCTCGCTCGACGGCGTCGTGGAGGCCCCGGGCGGCGAGCCCGGTTACCGGAACTCCGGGTGGACCTTCAAGGACGTCGAGTTCCTTCCCGAGGCGTTCGAGATCAAGGGACGGGAGCAGAAGGAAGCCACGGCGATGATGATGGGCCGCACCAGCTATGAGGCGTTCAGTCCGGTGTGGCCCGACATGGAGGATTTCGCCGACTACAAGGTGATGCCGAAGTACGTCGTCTCCACGACCCTCACCGAGGACCACCTGGTGTCGAACTGGGGGGAGACGACGATCCTGCGCTCGCTCGACGACGTCGCCGCGCTGAAGGAGACCGAGGGCGGCCCGATCATCGTCCACGGCAGCGCCTCCCTCAACCAGGCCCTTTCGGACGCCGGCCTGATCGATCGCTACCATCTGCTCGTCTTCCCGCTCCTGCTCGGGGCGGGCAAGCGGCTCTTCAGCGCTACGGACAAGGACACCCAGAAGCTGCGGCTCGTCGAGCACGAGGCCTATGCCAACGGGCTGCAGAAGAACGTCTTCGACGTCGTCCGCTGACGAGGCCCCCGCACGCGTCCTGCCGTCGCGTTCCCGGACATGGCGCTCGCCGGAGGGGCCGGCCCGGCGGGTGTGGGACCACGTGAGGACGAGGCCGTTCAGGCCGAGGCGCGGCGTGCCGGCCGAAACAGGGGATGCCGGCCGAGGCGGGGCGTGCCGGCCGAAACAGGGGATGCCGACCGAAGTAGGGCGCGGGACGGCCGAAGCAGGGGCCTTCCGGCCGGAGCAGGGGCGTGCGTGCCCGCGGCACGCCGACCCCACGCCCTCAAGCCACAGCGCCCGCACCCCAGCACCAGCCACGAGCCCCCTCACGCCCCAGCACCCACACCCCGGCACCGACCCCGAGCCCTCTCAGGCCCCAGCACCTCAAGAAGACCGCGGCACCCCGGAGGACCCCCGCACCATCAGCTCCCCGCGCACCGAGGCGATGCCCCCGGGCGGTGCCTCCTCGCGGCCCATGGCGATCCGCCCGGCCCGGGCCCCGGCCTCAGCCAGCGGCAGCCGCACCGTCGTCAGCGAGGGCACCGCGTCGATGCTGAACGGCAGATCGTCGAACCCCGCCACCGACACGTCCTCCGGAATCCGCAGGTCCGAGTCGCGCAACGCGGCGCACGCCCCGAGCGCGACGGAGTCGTTCGCCGCGACGACCGCCGTCAGCGACGGATCACGCCGCAGCAGCTCCAGCGTCGCCTCGTAGCCGGACGTCCGGTCGTAGCGCCCGTGCACCGTCCACCGCGGGTCCTCCTCGATCCCGTGCGCGGCCAGTGCGGCCCGGTGCCCCTCCAGCCGGTGCCGCGTGGTCGTCCGCTCCTCCGGGCCCGCGATGTAGCCGAGCCGCCGGTGCCCGAGCCCGATGAGGTGCTCGGTCAGCTCCTGTCCGCCACCGCGGTTGTCGAAGGTCAGCGCGATCGCCCCGGTCTCCGGCGCCGGCGGCCGTCCGCACAGCACGACCCGCGTCCCGGCCTCCGTCAGTCTCCGCACCTTCGCGTCCATCGCGGCCTGGTGCGGAGCGTCCTCGATCGCCCCGCCGGTCAGTACCACGGCGGCGGCCCGCTGCCGTTGCAGCAGCGTGAGGTAGGTCAACTCCCGCTCCGGGGATCCGCCCGTGTTGCAGACCACCGCGAGCCTCTCCCCGCCCGCTCGGCCGCCCGGCCCGCCGATCTCGGACTGGATCGCGCTCGCCATGATCCCGAAGAACGGGTCGGCGATGTCGTTCACCAGGATCCCGACCAGGTCGGAGGTGGCGGCGGCCAGGGCGCTCGCGGGCCCGTTGAGCACGTAGTCCAGCTCGTCCACGGCCTTCAGCACCCGCTCGCGGGTGGAGGCCGCCACGGGGTAGTTCCCGTTCAGCACGCGCGACACCGTCGCGGGCGAGACCTGCGCGCGGGCCGCCACGTCCGCCAGGGTCACCGTCATCTCGTCGTCCTCCGGTCGCGCATCTCGTCTCGTCTCCGCCCTCGTACACACCCAGACCACCGGCCATGGTTCCGAGCGGATCAGCAGGTCGACCGCCTCTGCCCCGACGAACTCATGGCCAAGGTTCCGAGCAGACCTTAAGCCCCCGGCTCCGGGTTGTTCGCCCCCTCGAACAACTCGTCCTGGTCACGGTCTTGTCCAGACCGCGGTTCAGAGGCTAGCTTCTCCGTATATAGAAAGCGCTTGCTGCAACGCTCACCAGTCCACGGTGGCTCACCGGGCCGCCCGTGAAGGGTGGGGCGTACGCGGCGCGGCGACCGCGTACGAAAGGGAACGACGTGACACGCAAGACGGTACGAATCGCCATGAACGGCGTGACCGGGCGCATGGGCTACCGCCAGCACCTGGTCCGCTCCATCCTCGCCCTCCGCGAGCAGGGCGGCCTCGACCTCGGCGACGGCACCGTGCTGTGGCCCGAGCCGATCCTGGTCGGCCGCCGTGAGCACGCGCTGAAGGCGCTGGCCGAGCAGCACGGGCTGGAGCACGTCTCGACGGACCTGGACGCGGTCCTCGCCGACGAGACGGTGGACATCTACTTCGACGCGCAGGTCACCTCCGCCCGCGAAGAGGCGCTGAAGAAGGCCATCGCGGCCGGCAAGCACATCTACACCGAGAAGCCGACCGCCACCGGCCTCGACGGCGCCCTGGACCTCGCCCGGCTGGCGAACGCGGCCGGCATCAAGCACGGCGTCGTCCAGGACAAGCTCTTCCTCCCGGGCCTGCTGAAGCTGAAGCGCCTGATCGACGGCGGCTTCTTCGGCAGGATCCTGTCCGTGCGCGGCGAGTTCGGCTACTGGGTCTTCGAGGGCGACTGGCAGACCGCCCAGCGCCCGTCCTGGAACTACCGTGCCGAGGACGGCGGCGGCATCGTCGTCGACATGTTCCCGCACTGGGAGTACGTGCTGCACGAGCTGTTCGGCCGGGTGAAGTCCGTCCAGGCGCTCACCGCCACGCACATCCCGCAGCGCTGGGACGAGAACGACAAGCCCTACGACGCCACGGCCGACGACGCCGCCTACGGCGTCTTCGAGCTGGAGGGCGGCGCGATCGCCCAGATCAACTCCTCCTGGGCCGTCCGCGTCAACCGGGACGAACTGGTGGAGTTCCAGGTGGACGGCACCGAGGGCTCCGCCGTGGCGGGTCTGCGCAACTGCCGTGTCCAGCACCGCAGCGCCACCCCCAAGCCGGTCTGGAACCCGGACATCCCCGCCACGGAGGTCTTCCGCGACCAGTGGCAGGAGGTCCCGGACAACACCGAGTTCGACAACGGCTTCAAGGCCCAGTGGGAGCTGTTCCTGCGGCACGTCTACGCCGACGCCCCCTACCACTGGGACCTGCTGGCCGGTGCCCGCGGTGTGCAGCTCGCCGAGCTGGGCCTGAAGTCCTCGGCCGAGGGCCGCCGTCTCGACGTCCCGGAGATCGCGCTGTGACCATCCGACTCCCCGGTGCCGGCGGGGCGTTGCGGACCTACGAGCCCCGCACCGAGCCCCTGGCCGTGACCCCCGGCACGCCCTTCACCTCCCGCACGGTCTTCTCGGCGGCGCACGTCGTCGCCGACCCGTTCGCGGACGTCTCCCCCGACTCGCCCGCCGCGGTCGACTGGGACGCCACCCTCGCCTTCCGCCGCCACCTGTGGTCCCACGGACTGGGCGTCGCCGAGGCCATGGACACCGCCCAGCGCGGCATGGGCCTGGACTGGGCGTGCGCGGCGGAACTGATCCGCCGGTCGGCGGCCGAGGCCAAGGCGGCCGGCGGCCGTATCGCCTGCGGTGTGGGCACCGACCAGATCGCCGCCGGTTCGCTCGCGGAGGTCCGCGCGGCCTACGAGGAGCAGCTCGCGGTCGTCGAGGAGTCCGGCGCGCAGGCCATCCTGATGGCGTCCCGGGCGCTCGCGGCGGCGGCCTCCGGCCCCGAGGACTACCTGGAGGTCTACGGCCACCTGCTGCGCCAGTCCGCCGAGCCGGTGGTGCTGCACTGGCTGGGCCCGATGTTCGACCCGGCGCTGGAGGGCTACTGGGGCTCGTCCGACCTGGACGCGGCGACGGACACGTTCCTGGACGTGATCGCCGCGCACCCCGACAAGGTCGACGGCATCAAGGTCTCCCTGCTGGACGCCCAGCGCGAGATCGACATCCGGCGCCGCCTCCCGCGGGGCGTGCGCTGCTACACGGGCGACGACTTCAACTACCCCGAGCTGATCGCGGGTGACGAGCAGGGCTTCAGCCACGCGCTGCTCGGCATCTTCGACCCGCTGGGTCCGCTGGCGGCGGAGGCGGTCCGGGTCCTGGACACCGGTAACGTGCAGGGCTTCCGCGATCTGCTGGACCCCACGGTCGGGCTCTCCCGGCACCTCTTCCAGACCCCGACCCGCTTCTACAAGACGGGGGTGGTGTTCCTGGCCTGGCTGGCGGGCCACCAGTCGCACTTCACGATGGTCGGCGGCCTGCAGTCGGCGCGCTCGCTGCCGCACTTCGCGACGGCGTACGAACTGGCCGACGGACTGGGGCTGTTCCCCGACCCGAAGCTGGCGGAGGAACGGATGAAGACGCTGCTGAGCGTGTACGGGGTGAACCAGTGAGCGGGGCGCCGGCACGCTTCTCCATCAACCAGATGACGGTGAAGCAGCTGTCGTTGCCGGAACTGGTCGACGGCTGCGCCCTGCTGGGCATCCGCAACGTGGGGCTCTGGCGCGAGCCGGTCCGGGCGCACGGCCTGGAGGCCACGGCCAAGCTGGTCCGGGACGCGGGTCTGACGGTGACGACGTTGTGCCGGGGCGGCTTCTTCACGGCGATCGACCCGCGGGAGCGGGCCGAGGCCCTGGCCGACAACCGCCGCGCGATCGACGAGGCGGCGACGCTGGGCACGGACACGCTGGTCCTGGTCTCGGGCGGTCTCCCCGCGGGCTCCAAGGACCTGCACGGCGCCCGTGAACGCATCGCGGAGGCCCTGTCGGAACTGGGCCCGTACGCGGAGCGGCACGGCGTCCGCCTGGCCATCGAGCCGCTGCACCCCATGTACGCCTCGGACCGCTGCGTGGTGTCGACCCTGGCCCAGGCCCTGGACCTCGCCGAACGCTTCCCGGCGCACCAGGTCGGCGTCACGGTCGACACGTACCACATCTGGTGGGACGACACCGCCCCCGCGCAGATCGCCCGGGCGGGCGCGGGCGGCCGCATCCACACCTTCCAGCTCGCCGACTGGACGACTCCCCTCCCGGAGGGTGTTCTCACCGGGCGCGGCCAGATCGGCGACGGGTCGATCGACATGCGGGAGTGGCAGGGTTACGTGGAGGCGGCCGGCTACACCGGCGCCATCGAGGTGGAGCTGTTCAACGACGTCCTGTGGGCTCGGGACGGCCAGGAGGTCCTGGCCGAGACGGTGCAGAGGTACGCGGAACACACCCGCTGACCCCGTCCCGGCCCCCACCCACTGCCCTGCCCCACGGACCCCCGGGGCGGGGCGGCGGTGTGTCCGGGCCGTCCCTGGCGCTCCGGATGCACCCGCCCGGGATGCTGGTCGAGGCGTCCTGGGAGCGGCCGTCGGGGCCGGAGTCACCGCGGGTGTGGTGCGGCGCGGTGTGAGGGACGTCAGCGCCAGCCCGCCCACCGGCAGCGCCGCGCACCACCGCAGCGGCCTCATCGGCTCGTCCAGGAACAGGACCGGGAACGCCGACGACATGCCGAACACGGACCAGGAGGGAGAACGGCGCCACCGGGGAGGCGGGGTGGTGGAGGTGCCGCTCGATCCGATGCCGGTGCGGCGGCTGTACGCGCTGTGGCGGACGGGGGGCGGCGCGGCGTCCGGCCATCGCGGAATGCGTACGGGCGTTCGGCGAGCAGTGGCCGGACGTGGCGGCTCAGCCGCCCCGTTGAGCACCTGGTTCACCGTGCGTACCGACTTCCGGAAATTAGGGCGGAGCCGGGAACCCGGGGCGGACCGTGCCCGTCCAATCGCAGGCCGCCGGAGAGTCACCACGGTGCGGTGTCGGCCCTCGCCACTGGCTGCGATCGCTGACCACCCTCTCCGCCGTACCGCGGCCGGCGGCACCGCCGCCATCGGCGCGCCCCCCTCCAACCGCGCCGGTGGCGGCCTCTTCGCGGTGAGTGCGTGTTCCCTTGACCGGCAGAAACTTCCCGGATATTGGTGACCTCTTGGAAGTTTCCTTCAGCGGATCCGAGCGGATCACCTCCGGAAGGAGCGCACGTGCACGACACCGGCACGGGAAACACGGGAAACACGGCACAGCCCTCCAGACGTACCGTCCTCGCCGCCACGGCCGGCGTCACCGCCGCCCTCGCGGCCGCCGGGCCCGCGCACGCCGCCGCCCCGCACGACAGCCGGCTGCGCGCTCTCATCTCCCGCATGACGCTCCAGGAGAAGGTCGGCCAGCTCTTCGTGATGCGGGTCTACGGCCACTCCGCCACCGCCCCCGACCAGGCCGACATCGACGCCAACCTCGAGGAGATCGGGGTCCGTACGGCCGCCGAGCTGGTCGCGAGGTACCGGGTCGGCGGCATCATCTACTTCGCCTGGGCGCACAACACCCGCGATCCGCACCAGATCGCCGCTCTGTCCAACGGCATCCAGAGGGCCTCCCTTCAGCTGCCGCGCGGCCTGCCGGTGCTCATCTCCACCGACCAGGAGCACGGCATCGTCGCCCGGGTGGGCGAGCCCGCGACGCTCTTCCCGGGGGCCATGGCCGTCGGGGCGGGCGGGTCGCGGTCCGACGCCCGTGCGCTCGGCCGGATCGCTGGCGCCGAGCTGCGGGCGATGGGGATCCGGCAGGACTACTCCCCGGTGGCCGACGTGAACGTCAACCCGGCCAACCCGGTCATCGGCGTACGGTCCTTCGGTGCCGATCCGCGGGCGGTGTCCGCGCTGGTGGCCGCCGAGGTCGCCGGGTACCAGGGGGCGGGGGTGGCCGCGACCGCCAAGCACTTCCCCGGGCACGGGGACACCAACGTCGACAGCCATACCGGCTTCCCCACCATCACGCACAGCCGCGAGCTGTGGGAGAAGCTGGACGCACCGCCGTTCCGGGCGGCGATCGCCGCCGGCATCGACTCGATCATGACCGCGCACCTGATGGTCCCGGCCCTCGACGACTCCGGCGACCCGGCGACCCTCTCCCGTCCCATCCTCACCGGCATCCTGCGCGAACACCTCGGCTACGACGGGGTCGTGGTCACCGACTCCCTCGGCATGGAGGGCGTACGGAGCAAGTACGGCGACGACCGGGTGCCGGTGCTCGCGCTGAAGGCGGGCGTGGACCAGTTGCTCAACCCGCCCGATCTCGACCTCGCCTGGAACGCCGTCCTGACCGCCGTGCGCGAGGGCGAGCTCACCGAGGCCCGGCTCGACACGTCGATCCTGCGGGTGCTGCGGCTGAAGTCCCGGCTGGGGCTGTTCCGTTCGCCGTACGTCAGTCGGAGCGGTGTGGACCGGACCGTCGGCACCCGGTCGCACCTGGCGGCGGCCGGCCGGATCGCCGACCGGACGACCACGCTGCTCGTCAACGAGGGGCGGCTGCTGCCCCTGTCGCGGCGCCGTCACCCCAAGGTGCTGGTGGTCGGCGCGGACCCGGCCTCGCCGTCCGGCACGACGGGACCGCCCACGGGCGTGCTCGCGGGCGCCCTGAGCGAACTGGGCTTCGCGGCCACGGCCCTGTCGACCGGCACCGCCCCCTCCGCGGCGGCCATCGCGGAGGCGGTCGCGGCGGCGCGGAACGCGGACGCGGTGGTGGCCGCCACGTACAACGTGACGGCGAGCAGCAGCCAGAGGGCGCTGGTGGAGCAGCTCATGGCGACCGGGAGGCCGGTCGTGGCGGTGGCGATCCGCAACCCGTACGACGTGGCCCGGCTGCCGTCCGTGCCGGCCTGCCTGGCCTCGTACTCCTGGACCGACGTCGAACTGCGGGCCGCCGCACGGGTGATCGCCGGGCGGGTGAAGCCGCGCGGGAAGCTGCCGGTGCCGGTGCAGCGGGCGGATGATCCGGAGCAGGTGCTGTACCCCATCGGGTACGGGCTGTCGTACTAGACGTACGCCACGGACCGGGCGCACCACCCCCACCGTGCGCAAACCGCCCCGTCTGCCTGGCGTGCGCCCGCGACGGCGGTCACGCTGGGCGAGCACACTCGGGGGGTCGGCGATGCGTGGGAGAAGTTTCGTGGGGGTGGTCTGCGGACTGGTGGTGCTGCTCGGCACACTGCTGGCGGGCTGCCAGAGTCCGTCGGGAGGCGTGGCGGAGGACGGGCGGCTGGGCGGGCAGGCGACCGGGAGGGCCGGCAGGACCGCCACGGTGTCACCGGTGCCGACCCGGCCGTCCGGGTACGGCGCGGTGTTCCTCGCGGTCGGCGAGTGCAGTTCGTTCGGCACGACGAGCTTCACCGAGGTGGCGTGCGCCGGTGAGCGGGCGGCGGCCCGGGTCGTGGCCCGGCACGACGGCACGGTGCGGGACGGGCCGCGCTGCCCGGACACCACCGACTTCGTGCTGCACATCAGCGAGCAGCGGCCCTTCTCCGACGAGGACGGCGACGGGGCGGTGCCGCAGGGCTACGCCTGTATGCGCAACCTCCAGCCGCCGCACCCCGGTGATCCCGGCGGCGGGGGCGGGCCCCGCACGATCGTCGGCGACTGCGTCTTCGACTCGGGCGACGGACAGGTCCGCGAGACCGCCTGCGACGGCACGGGCGAGCGAAAGCCGCAGTACAAGGTGGTCCGGGCGGTCACCGCGCGGACCGACTGCCCCGGCCCGACGGCCCTGTACGTCCGGCTGGGCGGGAAGCGGCCGGTGGGGTGCGCCCGGCCGCTGTGAAACGGCCGGGCGCACCTGCGGCGTGCCTCAGAGGGCCTTTCACCATGCCCGCCCAGGTCGCGCGCTCATGGTGAAAGAACCCCTTACGGGCGCAGCGTCATCTCACGCCGGGTGTCCCGCTTGTCGAGCTTGGCGTCGAACTTCGCCAGCGGCTTCGCCGCCTGCGGGTCCGCCTGCACCGAACCGGAGGCGACACCGGCCCAGTCCAGGATGCGGGCGGTGGCGAGGGCCTTCTGCTCGGGCACGAGGCCCGCGATGTTCGCGCCGTGGTTCATGCCGGGGGCGGTCATGACGTAGGAGTCCTTCGCGCCCTTGCCGACGCGGAAGGGCTCCGCGCTCCACGGGTCGTTCTGTCCGTTGACGAACAGCATGTGGCGGGCGTTGTGACGGACCCAGGTGTCGATGTCCCGCATCGCCGACGGCTGGAACTTCATGGGGATGTCCCGGGGGACGAAGTTACGCGGTGGCTGGTAGCCGTAGCGGATGTACCGCTTCTCGACGTGCGGGAAGCGGATGGTCGGCGCGCCGAGCTGGGTGCCGGCCTGGTAGTAGTACGGCGTGTAGGTCGTGAGGCCCTGGTCGGCGTAGGCGGAGAAGCCGGCGATCGTGTCGACGGAGTCCCAGATCTCGTCGTCCGTGGCGTTCTTGGCGTCGGCCGGGATCTGGTCGCAGTCGGACAGCAGGCTGTACTGCCAGAAGCCCCACACGTAGTCGAGGACGGTCGCCTCGAAGGCCTTGTCGAGGCTGCCGATGGTGTTGAAGGTGAGGCCGTTGTCCTGTGCGAAGGCCGCGTACTTCTTCTCCAGCGGCTCGCGGCGCACCAGCGCCTCGCGCTGCACACCGTTCAGCCGGTCGCGGCACTCCTTGGTGCCGACGCGGGCGAAGAAGCGGTCGTAGGCCGAGTCCTCCTTGTTCACCACGTCGTTGGGGGCGACGTAGGCGACGACGCCGTCCATGTCCCGCGGGTAGAAGCGCTCGTAGTAGGTGGCGGTCATGCCGCCCTTCGAACCGCCCGTGGAGATCCACTTCTTGCTGTAGATGCTCTTCAGGGCCTTGAAGACGCGGTGCTGGTCGCCGGCGGCCTGCCAGATGTCCAGCTTGGACCAGTCGGCCGGGGTGGGCCGGGACGGGGTGAAGAAGCGGTACTCCAGGGAGACCTGGTTGCCGTCCACGATCTGGGTGGGTTCGCTGCGGCGGGGCGTCGTGGAGACGTTGTAGCCGCTGGTGAAGAACACCGTCGGGCGCGAGACGTCCTTGTGCAGCACGGTGATGCGCTGCTGGAACGTGCCCTTGGACGGCTTCCGGTGGTCGACCGGCTGAGTGTAGTTCAGGACGAAGAAGCGGTAACCGGTGTACGGCTTCTCCTCGACCAGGCTCATGCCCGGTATGGAGAGCAGCCTCTCCTTGATGTCGGTGGTGCCGGCGGCGTCGGCGGCGGTGGCCGCTCCCGCCGTGCCCAGTGTGCCTATGAGCACCGTGAGCGCCAGCAGCCATCTGAGCGCCTTGCGCATGCGCACTCCCCTGTGAGACAGATGTGCGCCGGAAGCTAGCGGACCAACTCACCGGAGCACCAGGGGACATAGGGAAAACCCTGTGCGCGGGCGGCGTGTCGCCAGGGGGTGCGGAACGTCAGCAGAGGATCCAGCGGGAGCTGAACTTGCCTCTGCCGACCTGGCCCTTGAGCCAGACGCAGCGGCGCCCCGCGTGCACGGTCACCGGGCCCGCGCGGTAGGCGTACTTGCCCTCGTCGACGACGGGCCGGTTGCCGCGCGCCTGCACGCTCACCGACATCTTGCGCTTGGCACCGGGCTTCTTTGTGAGGGTGACGGCGCAGACGTAGCCGCCGCGCTTGTAGACGAGCACCGTCCCGGTGGAGAAGGGCAGGGTGCGGACCTTGCGGCCGGGGCAGAGCGCGGCGGTGGCGGCCTGCGCGTCGGTCGGCGCCGCGACGGCGAGCAGCCCGGAGGCGGTCAGCACGGCCAGCCCGAGCGCGAGCCGCCGGCGTATCGCTCCACTGTGCACTGTCGTCCTCCCGTACCGCGCCGTCCGCGACCTTCGGCGTACGCACGTACGGACGCATGACGTATGTCGGACGGTTGCGCGGGCGGGACGAAAGCGCCGCCCCCGGACACGCTCAGCGGGCCGCGCCGACCGGCTCCTCCGGCTCGGCGGCGCCGATGAACGTGCGCCACAGCTCGGCGTACCGGCCGCCGCGGGCGAGCAGCTCCTCGTGCGTGCCGTCCTCAGCGACCCGGCCGTGGTCCATGACGACGACCCGGTCGGCGCGGGCGGCGGTGGTGAGGCGGTGGGCCACGACGAGGGTGGTGCGGCGGCCCGCGAGGCGGTCGGTGGCCTGGTTGACCTGGGCCTCGGTGGCCAGGTCCAGGGCGGCCGTGGCCTCGTCGAGCAGCAGGACGTCCGGGTCGACCAGCTCGGCGCGGGCCAGCGCGATCAGCTGGCGCTGCCCGGCGGACAGGTTGCGGCCGCGCTCGGCGACCTCGTGGAGGTAGCCGCCCTCCAGCGTGGCGATCATGTCGTGCGCGCCGACCGCGCGGGCCGCCGCCTCGACCTCGGCGTCGGAGGCGTCCGGGCGGCCGTAGGCGATGGCGTCGCGGACGGTGCCCTGGAAGAGGTACGCCTCCTGCGGGACGACCCCCAGACGGTGCCGGTACGAGGTCAGGTCGAGGGCCCGCAGGTCGGTGCCGTCGACGGTGACCCGGCCGCCGGTGGGGTCGTAGAAGCGGGCCACGAGCTTGACGAGGGTCGACTTGCCCGCGCCGGTCTCGCCGACGAAGGCGACGGTCTGCCCGGCCGGGATGCGCAGGTCGACCCCGCCCAGGGCTTCTTCGTCGTCACCGTAGGCGAAGTGCACGCCGTCGAAGGCGATCTCGCCGCGCAGGGACCGGACCTCGAGGGGCTCGTCGGCGGACTTCGTCGACGTCGGCTCCTGGAGCAGCTCCTGGATGCGGCCGAGCGAGACGGACGCCTGCTGGTAGCCGTCGAAGACCTGGGAGAGCTGCTGCACGGGCGCGAAGAACAGGTCGATGTAGAGCAGGTACGCCACCAGTGAGCCGATCGCCAGTGTCCCGGCGTCGACCCGGGCGCCGCCCACGATGAGTACGGCCGCCGCGGCCACCGACGACAGGAACTGCACGAACGGGAAGTACACCGAGATCAGCCACTGGCCCCGGATGCGGGCCTGGCGGTAGCTGTCGCTGCGCTCGGCGAACCGCCGCCCGCCGTCCCGCTCGCGCCGGAAGGCCTGCACGATCCGCAGCCCGGACACCGACTCCTGCAGGTCGGCGTTGACCACCGACACGCGTTCGCGGGCCAGCTCGTACGCCTTCACGCTCGCGCGGCGGAAGAAGTACGTGGCGATGATCAGCGGCGGCAGCGTGGCGAAGACGACCAGCGCCAGCTCCACGTCGATGACCAGCAGGGCGACCATGATCCCGAAGAAGGTGACGACCGAGACGAAGGCCGTGACCAGGCCCGTCTGGAGGAACGTCGACAGCGCGTCGACGTCGGTCGTCATCCGGGTCATGATCCGTCCGGTCAGCTCACGCTCGTAGTAGTCGAGCCCCAGGCGCTGGAGCTGGGAGAAGATCTTCAGCCGGAGCGAGTAGAGCACCCGCTCGCCGGTACGCCCGGTCATCCGGGTCTCGCCGATCTGCGCCGCCCACTGCACGGCCACCGTCAGCAGCCCGAGCAGGGCCGCCGCCCACACGGCGCCGAGCGCGGCCTGCGTGACGCCCGAGTCGATGCCGTGCCGGATCAGCACGGGCAGCAGCAGGCCCATGCCCGCGTCGGTGGCGACCAGGGCGAGGCTGACCAGCAGCGGCAGCCCGAAGCCGCGCAGCAGCCGGCGCAGGCCGTAGGACGCCTCGGGCTGGACGGCCTTCGACTCGTCGATATCCGGCACGTCGGTCGCCGGGGGCAGCGCCCCGACCTGGGCGAGCAGCTCGGGGGTGGCGGGGCTCTCGGTGAGGGCGGCGTCCTTGCGGTCGCGGTCGCCGGTCCACAGCCTCGGGGTGACCCCGCGCTCGGCGTCGTACTCCGCGTCCAGCTCGTCCCGGACGGAGGTGTCCTCCTGGGGGCCGGCCGGCTGAGTGTGGCCCGGGGACACCGCGCCCAGCTCGTCCGGGTCGGTGAGCAGGCGCCGGTACAGGGCGGAGCGCCGCTGCAGTTCCTCGTGGGTGCCGATGTCGGCGAGGCGGCCGCCGTCCAGGACGGCGATGCGGTCGGCGAGGTTCAGGGTGGAGCGGCGGTGGGCGATCAGCAGGGTCGTCCGGCCCTGCATGACCCCCTTCAGGGCCCCGTGGATCTCGTGCTCGACGCGGGCGTCGACGGCGGAGGTGGCGTCGTCCAGGACCAGCAGGCGAGGGTCGCTGAGGATGGCGCGGGCGAGGGCGACGCGCTGGCGCTGACCGCCGGAGAGGGTGAGGCCGTGCTCGCCGACGGTGGTGTCGTAGCCCTCGGGCAGCTCCCTGATGAAACGGTCCGCCTGGGCGGCGCGGGCGGCCTTCTCGATCTCCTCCTGGGTGGCGTCCGGGCGGCCGTAGGCGATGTTGCTGCGGACCGTGTCGGAGAACAGGAACGAGTCCTCCGGGACCAGCCCGATCGCCGCCCGCAGCGACTGCAGACTCAGCTCCCGCACGTCGTGCCCGCCGACCAGGACGGCCCCGCGGGTGACGTCGTAGAAGCGGGGCAGGAGGAGGGACACGGTGGACTTGCCGGAGCCGGAGGAACCGACGACGGCGAGGGTCTCGCCGGGACGGATCTCGAAGGTCAGGCCGTCGAGGACAGGGCGGTCGTCGGCGTAGCCGAAGGAGACGTCGTCGAACTCGACCGTCGCGGGGGCGCCGGCGGGCAGGTCCTTGCGGCCGTCCTCGATCGACGGCTCGGTGTCGATCAGCTCCAGGACGCGGTCGGTGCCGGCGCGGGCCTGCTGGCCCACGGTGAGGACCACGGCGAGCATGCGGACCGGGCCGACGAGCTGGGCGAGGTAGGTGGAGAAGGCGACGAACGTGCCGAGCGTGATGTGCCCGCGCACCGCGAGCCAGCCGCCGAGGGCCAGCATCGCGACCTGGCCGAGTGCGGGGACGGCCTGCAGGGCCGGGGTGTAGAGGGAGTTCAGGCGGATGGTGCGCAGCCGTCCGGCGAACAGCCGGCGGCCGACCTCCCTGAGCTTGCCGGTCTCCTGCTCCTCCTGCCCGAAGCCCTTCACCACGCGTACGCCGCTGACGGCGCCGTCGACCACGCCCGCGACGGCGGCGGCCTGGGCCTGGGCGTACCAGGTGGAGGGGTGCAGCCGGGTCCGGCTGCGCTTGGCGATCCACCAGATGCTGGGCGCGACGGCCAGGGCGACCAGGGTGAGCGGCCAGGACAGCGACGCCATGATCACCAGGGAGATCAGGAACAGCAGGAAGTTCCCGATGGTCATCGGGAGCATGAAGAGCAGGCCCTGGATCAGCTGGAGGTCGCTGGTCGCACGGCCGATCACCTGGCCGGTGGACAGCTCGTCCTGGCGGCGGCCGTCGAGCCGGGTGATCGTGCCGTACATCTCCGTCCGCAGGTCGTGCTGGACGTCGAGGGCGAGGCGGCCGCCGTAGTAGCGGCGGATGTAGGTGAGGACGTAGACGACCAGCGCGGCGGCGACGAGGAGGCCGGCCCAGGTGGTCATGTCCCTGGTGTGGTCGCTGATGACGTCGTCGATGATCACCTTGGTGATCAGCGGGACGAGGGCCATGACGGCCATGCCGGCGAGGGAGGAGCCGAGAGCGAGCACGACGTCCTTCGGGTGGCGCCACGCGTAGGCCCACAGTCGTCGTGCCCATCCCCGTTTCGGTGTCACGCCGGTGCCCTCCAGTCGTCGTCCTGAGCTGCCGGAAGGCACAAACGTGCGCGGGGGCGGATTTCATCCCGTCGTGACAGATTCCGCGGGTGGACGGCCTGATGCCGTCACTCCCGGTGACGGGATGGGCGCCGGGTGAAGGTCGGCTGTTCCGGTGAGTCCGCCGCCCGGACAGCTACCTGACCCGACTTGTAACCGTTTGCCCGGATATGGAAAACATCCTTCCCCCCGTCCTCTTCGCCCTGCTCGCCTTCGTCAGGAGGTTCCTGGATCTCGGCTAGGCCACCCCGTCAGCTCGCCGCCAGATCCTTGTGGATGACCTTGGCCACGGCCTGGATGGTGGCGATGCCGTAGTTCATCGTGCTGTTGCCGTGGGTCAGCACCGTCATCACGTAGTCGTGGCCGCCGCCCTTGAACGCGCCGACGCTGTGCACCCGCCACCCGTGCGTGGAGCGCTGCAGCCAGCCGTTCTTGACGGTCACGGTGACGCCTGAGGGCACTCCGTACGGGGTGCCCCAGCGCTGGGACGAGACGACCTGGCCCATCAGCTTGAGGATGTAGGCGCGGGAGTTGTCGCTCAGGACCGCGTTCTTGGCGGTGAGGAGCTTCAGCAGCTTCTGCTCGTCGGTGACGGTGATCTGGGTGAGGCCCCAGTAGCCGTTCGCGCCGGGCTTGGTCTGCGTCATGCCGGCGGCCTTGAGGAAGTTCTTGATCTTCGTCATGCCGAGCTGCTTCCACAGGGTGGAGGTCGCCGCGTTGTCCGACTTGGTGATCATCGCCTTGGCGAGGGTGTTCTCACGGTCGGTGAGATACCGGTTCGTCTTCTTCGCGTCCCACAGCAGCGTGGCGAGGACGGTGACCTTGACGACGCTGGCCGAGTCGTAGGCGGAACTCGCGCGCAGGGTGCAGGTCGTGTTCGTGCTGCGGTCGTAGAGGCCGACGGCGACCGTGCCCTTGCGGGTGGCCAGCGCGGCGGTGATGTCCTTCTTCAGCTTGGCGGCCAGCCCGGCCTTGGCGGACGTGCAGGTCACGGCCGGAGCGGCGGCGGCGGCGGGCGTGGCGGCGGCGGCGAGCGGCACGAGGACGCCCGTACCCACGGCCGCCGCGAGCACTCTCGCGCGGCGGGATATCCCAGAAGTCATGCACCCCTTGACTCCCGGGCACGGGCGAAAGGTTGCACGAGCAGAGAAGACTTGTACGAGTCGTGACCGGGAACGGCCCGGTTTCACAGACGGCGGCCAGTTTCGGCACAGCGGCCTCACACCGCGGCTGCCCACCATGCTCGGGTGACATCTGCCACCGAAACCCAACTCCACGCCGCCTGGCCCCCTCCGGCCCCGCCCCAGGGCGGCGGGCCCGGGGGCGGGGGCGATGGCGGCCGGGGGTGCCGGGCGGGGGCTCGGATGGTCCCGGTGACGGCGCTCAGCAGGACGGCAACACCCAGACCGGGAACGGCTCTTCCGGGGGCGGAACGCCATCCGGCGGGCAGAGCGGCCCGGCTCCCGGAGGGGCAGGCGGCTCCGGCGGTACGCCCCCGAGCGGCACCGGCCCCGGGGGAGGCAGGGACGGCGGCATGGGCGGCGCGGACAGCGAGCTGATCGCGTACCTCAAAGCACCGGGACGGCGCCAAGTGGCTCCTGGGGGTGTCGAGTTCACAGAGTGCCGCCCAGCTCATCCTGAGCAGCGGGGAGCCCGTCGTCTCGATGTGGGGCTGGTCCCGCAGCGACAAGGCGATGACGCTCGCCCAGCTCGAGGAGCTGGTGAAGAGGGGCGAGCTGCACTACATCCAGCTCGGTGGCGGCATGGGCGGCGGCCCGGGCGACGGCTCGACCGTCAGCTCCGACGTCACGGCGTGGGTGGAGAAGCACGGCACGGCGCTGAAGGAGAGCGACTACAGCAACAGTACGAGTGCGGGCTCCAACTCCGGCTCCGGCTCCTCGACGCAGTCCGGTCAGTCGGCCGTCTACCGCCTGGACGCGTCCGACGTCAGCTGACCCGGCCCGACCGCGCACCGGCGAACGGCCCCGGCCTCCCGGTCCGGGTCCGTTCCCGCGTCCCCGATCATGGAGACCGGTGTCCGGCGAACGGTGAAGGGAAACGCAGCGGTGGCCTACTGCCTCGAGATGAGCACCGGCGACATGAGAACGGTGGTGCGGCTGCTCACGGCGGTGGAGCGGACCGAGCAGCAGAAGCGCACGCTCGCCCGGGTGCGCACGGAGTGCGAGCGGACCGACGCCCGCTTCCAGGAGCAGGGCATCGGCCTCGACGTCTCCATCAGCCAGGCCTTGGAGGAGCTGATCGACGGCACCCCGAGCACCGACCTCTGCCCCGCGTACAGCTATGCCTTCTACCAGGCCGTCGCGGCGCACTTCTCCGACCCGACGGACCTCGGCGCCTGGCGCCGCCCGGCGTGGTTCTACGCCATGGACGACGAACTGGCCCGGTACGGCGTACCGTCCGACCTGCTCCCGGGCACGTTCCTGTTCAGCGGTCCGCCGCTGCGGCTGCCCAACCCCGGCGACGCGGTGCCCGCGATCGGCACCCTGCCGGCCCAGCGGGCCGCCGCCCTGGCCGACGCCTACGTGTCGGTCCTCGGCCGCCTGGATCCCGAATTCCGCGGCGCGGCCCGCCGGTTCGCCGACGCCATGCGGTTCGAGGCGGAGGAGTGGGAGAGCGCGCGGAAGCTCGGGACGAACCCTGACACGCTGCTCTTCTGGTTCCACTGACCTCTGCCGGAACTCTTGACGCCGTCTTTCCCGCCGGGATACTTGCCGTCGACAGCGCGCCGACTGCCGTGTCGTTCAAGGGCTTTGTGTGGACGTCGGCGACACCTGTCCGAGATCCCGAACGTCGTGCGAAGTTTCGAAAGTTTCGTGACGACCGCCCCCCACCGGAGGATCCGCACATGAGCCCACGCAAGGCACTCATAGCCGCCCTGACCGCCGCACTGCTGGCCGGCCCGGGCGTCGCCCAGGCCGCCACTCCCCAGGCTCCGCCCGCCCCCGCCCGGGAACGCGCCGCGGCGGCCACCATCACCTGGTCCCTCGTCCGCGCGAGCAACCCCACCGCGGACCAGCGTTCGGCCTACGACCTCATCACCAAGGCCATGAACGCGGCGGTCGCCCGCTACAACAACCTCAGCGACCTGGGCAAGACCATCACCGTCCGCTACGAGCCGGGCGTCCCCACCGCCGACGGCAGCATGAACGGCACCATCCGCTTCGGCAGCAACCGCAGCTACATGAACGAGCGGACGGCCCTGCACGAGATCTCCCACACCATCGGCGTGGGACTGAGCGGGGGCTGGTCCCGCCTCGGCGGCAGCGGCACCTGGACCGGCGCGCAGGCCACCGCGCTCGTCAGGCAGTACGACGGCTCCGGTGCCAAGATCTCCACCGGTGGCGGCCACTTCTGGCCCTACGGCCTGAACTTCGACAACGAGTGGTCGGGCACGGCGGCCGACCGTCATGTCCGCATCGTCGCCGCGATGGTCCGCGACGGCCTGTAGCAGGTTTCGGGCCGCCCCTCGGCCCAGGCGCGTCGGCGCGAACATCCGCAGCACGGCCGGGAGCAGGACCATCGAGGGCACGGGCACCTGGAGCGCCTTGGCGAGGTCCTGCTCCAGGTCTCCCGGGGTGGTCCGGGCCCCCGGAACGCCGAACGACTCCGCCGGCGCCACGCAGTCGGGCCGGGTCAGTACCGTCGCGATCGCCTCGCCGCGTCAACTCGCGTAGAACTCGACCGACTTGCCGGTTTCCGTCACCTGATTGCCATGTCACATTCATTTACACGGCCGCATGTCCATGTCACTCTCCCGATTGCCGCCTCCCGATCAACCCGCGTAGATGGGACCCCCACATGCTGGCGACAACACGGATACGCCGATGGAAGCCGGTGGCGCTGGCCACCGCCGCCGCCCTGGCCGGCCTCACCGCGTCCACCCTGACCGCTACCCCGGCCGCGGCCACGACGACCGCGTACGACACGACGTACTACGAGAACGCGGTCGGCAAGACGGGCACCAGCCTCAAGTCCTCCCTGCACACCATCATCAGCGACCAGACCAAGCTGTCGTACTCGGCGGTCTGGAACGCCCTGAAGGTCACCGACCAGGACCCGCGCAACAGCAACAACGTCATCCTGCTGTACTCGGGCATCTCGCGGAGCAAGTCCCTCAACGGCGGGGACACCGGCGACTGGAACCGCGAGCACGTGTGGGCCAAGTCCCACGGCGGCTTCGGCACCTCCACCGGCCCCGGCACCGACATCCACCACCTGCGCCCGTCGGACGTCCGGGTCAACTCGATACGGGGCAACAAGGACTTCGACAACGGCGGCAGCGGCTTCACCGACAGCGGCGGCAGCCTCACCGACTCCGACTCCTTCGAGCCCCGCGACGCCGTCAAGGGCGACGTGGCCCGCATGATCTTCTACATGGCGGTCCGCTACGAGGGCGGCGACGGCTGGGCCGACCTGGAGGTCAACGGCCAGGTCGGCAACGGCAGCAATCCCTACATGGGCAAGCTCTCCGTGCTCAAGGCCTGGCACCAGGAGGACCCGCCGGACGCCTTCGAGCAGCGCCGCAACGACGTCATCCACGACTCCTACCAGCACAACCGCAACCCGTTCATCGACCACCCGGAGTGGGTCGAGGCGATCTGGTAGCGACTACTGCGACTGAACTCCCTTTCCTGAAGGGAGTTCAGCCAGGCCTACCGAACATCGGGCAGCGCGTTCCGCGGCAGCCACCAGAAGTCCTCCCGGTGCCCGGACACGGAGAGACCTCATGGCCCGGCCGGGGCCATACCGAAGTCAGCTCGTGATCACGGCCGAGAGGGGTCAGTGCGTATCGGTGTGCAGCGCCTTCTCCACGAAGTCGTGCACGTCTGTTTACGGGTCCCTGTCCCACTTGTGCACATGGTCGACCTCGAAGAAGGAGGGTCCGCTCCCGCTCTTGGGGTCCGGGGAGAAGACCTGGCGCGGGATGCCGTCGTAAGAGGCAAGATGCGCGTAGGAGTTGAGGACCGCCTTGCGCATGCCGGTCATCGCGGTCAGCACGTTGGACTTGCCGGAGGCGTTGGCCCCGAAGATGCCGATCAGCGGGAGCACGGAGAGGGATCCGCCGCCCGCGAGATCCACCGGGTTCGCCGATGCGTCCTGTCCGTCGCCGGGCGCGACGAAGGACAGCTCCCGTGAAGGACGTCGCGCCCAGCCGATCGGATGATCAGTCCGAGCCCAGGTGGGTGGGTGCGAACATCCGCAGCACGACCGGGAGGACGACCACGCGCGGGCCTGGCGCGGCGAACGCGGCGGCCAGGTCCTTCTCCAGTGTCTCCGGGGTCGTCCGGACCCCCGGAACGCCGAACGACTCCGCCAGCGCCACGAAGTCCGGCCGGGGCAGTTCCGTCCCGGTCGCCTCGCCGAACGCGTCGTTCATGTACTCGCGCAGGATGCCGTAGCCGCCGTCGTCGACGATCAGCCAGGTCACGTCCAGGCCGTACTGGCGGGCCGTCGCCAGCTCGGCGATCGAGTACAGGGCCCCGCCGTCGCCGGAGACGGCGAGCACCGGCCGGGTCGGATCGGCCGCCGCAGCGCCGAGTGCCGCCGGGAAGGCGTAGCCGAGGCCGCCCGCGCCCTGCGCGGAGTGCATGTGGTTGGGACCCTTGGCGTCGAAGGCCGACCAGGCCCAGTACGCCAGGATCGTCATGTCCCAGAAGGACGGGGAGTCGGCCGGGAGCGCCGTACGGACGGACGCCAGCACATCCTGCTCCAGGGTGAGTTCCTGGGCGGCGATGCGGTCGGCGACCTTCGCCAGCAGGTCCCGGACCCGGTCCGCCGCCGTAGCGTCCTCGCGCGGCGACACCGTCTCCAGCAGCGCCTGCAACGCCAGCCGCGCGTCCGCGTGGATGCCCAGCGCCGGGTGGTTGGACTCCAGCTTGCCGAGGTCGGCCTCGATCTGGACGACCCGGCCGCGTGGTTTGAACGTGTGGTAGTTCGAGGAGAGTTCGCCCAGGCCCGAGCCGACGACCAGGAGGACGTCGGCGTCCTCCAGGAAGTCCGTGGTGTGCCGGTCCTCGATCCAGGACTGGAGCGACAGCGGGTGCGTCCAGGGGAACGCGCCCTTGCCGCCGGGCGTGGTGACGACCGGCGCCTGGAGCCTGACCGCCAGCTGCTTCAGCTTGCCGGAGGCGTCCGCCCGGACCACTCCCCCACCCGCGATGATCGCCGGGCGGGCCGCCTTCGACAGCAGGTCGGCGGCCACGGCGGTCAGTTCGGGGCGCGGCGGCAGCTCCTCGGGGAAGGCGTCGCCACCCGTGACGACCGGGATGGCCGTCTCGGCGAGCAGGACGTCCTGCGGGATCTCCACCCACACCGGTCCGTGCGGGGCGGTCAGCGCCGATGTCCAGGCCGCCTCGATCGCGGAGGGGATCTGGGACTGGGTGCGGACGGTGTGGACGGACTTGACCACGCCCCGGAACGAGGCGGCCTGGTCCGGGAGTTCGTGGAGGTAGCCGCGCCGGCCGCCGCCGAGCCCGGCCGTCGGGACCTGGCTGCTGATCGCCAGCACGGGCGCGGAGGCGGCTGCCGCTTCCTGGAGGGCGGCCAGGGAGGTCAGGGCACCCGGCCCCGTCGACAGCAGCAGCGGCGCGGCCTCACCGGTGATCCGGCCGTACGCGTCCGCCGCGAATCCGGCGTTGTTCTCCACCCGCAGGCCGATGTACCTGAGGTCCGAGCGGCGCAGCGCGTCGAACATGCCGAGGGCGTGCTGGCCGGGCAGGCCGAAGACGGTCGTCGCGCCGAGCCCGGCCAGCGTCTCCACGACGAGGTCTCCGCCGTTGCGGCCGGGAGGAGGGTTCAGGGCGGCCTCCGTCTGGGCGGGCGTGGGGCGGAGCACCAGGTCGTGGTCGTGTGTCACTTCGCTTCCGAGTCCTTCCGGGCCGCGGCGATCTGGCGGGACATGATCGTGGTCAGTTCGTACGCGGTGTGGGAGGCCGCCACCGACGTGATCTCCGCGTGGTCGTACGCGGGGGCCACCTCGACGACATCGGCCGACACCAGGTTGCAGGATGCCAGGCCGCGCAGGATCTCCAGCAGTTCGCGCGAGGTCATGCCGCCGGCCTCGGGAGTGCCGGTGCCGGGGGCGTGGGCCGGGTCGAGGCAGTCGATGTCGATGGAGATGTACAGCGGCCGGTCGCCGATGCGCTGGCGGAGCTGGTCGGCGACCTCGTCGGCACCGCGCCGGTAGACGTCGGCCGAGGTGACGATGCCGAAGCCCATCTTCTCGTCGTCGGTCAGGTCCTGCTTGCCGTAGAGCGGGCCGCGGGTGCCGACGTGGGACAGGGCGGAGGTGTCGAGGATGCCCTCCTCGACCGCGCGGCGGAACGGGGTGCCGTGCGTGTACTCGGCGCCGAAGTAGGTGTCCCAGGTGTCGAGGTGGGCGTCGAAGTGCAGCAGGGCCACCGGGCCGTGCTTCTTCGCCACCGACCGCAGCAGCGGCAGCGCGATGGTGTGGTCGCCGCCGAGGGTCATCAGGCGGGCGCCGGTGCCGAGCAGGTCGTCCGCGGCGGCCTCGACGGTCTCGACGGCCTCGTTGATGTCGAACGGGTTCACCGCGATGTCGCCGCCGTCCGCGACCTGGGCGAGAGCGAAGGGCGAGGCGTCCTGCGCCGGGTTGTACGGGCGCAGCAGCCGGGACGCCTCACGGATCGCGTTGCCGCCGAAGCGGGCGCCCGGCCGGTACGAGACACCCGAGTCGAACGGCACGCCCACCACGGCGACATCGGCCCGGCCGACCTCGTCCAGCCGGGGCAGCCGGGCGAAGGTCGCGGGACCGGCGTACCGCGGGATGCGGGAGGAGTCGACGGGCCCGCGCGGAGTCTCGTTGCTGCTCATGGGGAAATGCCTTCTTTCCTACGCTTCATCGCGTATGCACTGCTTGTTCTACGACTCTACTGGGGAGCCGCGACCGGTTCGTACACGAGTTCGGGAGACTGCCCGGGCCGTGGTCGACGACCCCGGGGCCTCCATCGGTCGGTGTCGCCGACGGGTGACGAGGACTGACCTTAGGTGGCCGCAAAGCGACTGCGAAGTGTACGTTTCATCCATTCGAGCCGGTACGGGATGGAGGGAACGCACACCATGCCGGACCCGGTGGTCCCGCCCACCCCACCCGTGCCGCTGACCGCGCTGCTGGCCCGCGAGGACCTGGCGCTGCGGCAGATCGCGGGGCCGTCCGCCGAGGGCGTCGTCGTCCACTGGGTGCACACCTCGGAGATGGCGGACCCGTATCCGTATCTGCTGGGCGGGGAACTGCTGCTCAGCGCCGGCGTGCACATCCCGGAGGCGGCGGGCTCGGGCACCGCGTACTTCGACGACTACGTCGCCCGGATCGTCGCGGCGGGCGGGGCGGCCCTCGGCTTCGGGGTGGCGCCGGTGCACGACACGGTGCCGCATGCGCTGGCCGCGGCCTGTGCGGCGCACGGCCTGCCGCTGCTGGAGGTGCCGCCCCGGACCACCTTCTCGGGTGTGGCCCGCGCGGTCTGGCAGCTGATGGCCCGGGCCCGCCTGGCCGAACTCCGCCGCGTGAGCGAGGCCCAGCAGAGCCTCGCCGCCGCCGCGTCCCGCCCCGACCCGGTCCCCTCGGTGCTCCGGCAGCTGGCGCAGCGGCTGGGCGGGTGGGCGGTGCTGTACGGGCCGGAGGGGGCGGAGATCGCGGAGGCGGGGCGCCCGCCCGGGGACGAGATGCGGGGGGCGCTGACGCGGCTGGCGGAGGTCGTACGGCCGGCCGACGACCGGCGTGAGCGCCCCGCACCCGCCTCCGCCACCGACACCGTCGCCGACACCCACCTCGCCTCCTACACCCTGAGTGCCGGCCACGGTTTCGTCCTCGGGGTCGCCACCCCGCAGCGGGCCCCCGGCGACCACACCGTCGCCTCCGTCGGAGCCGTGCTGCTGTCGCTGCTCACCGGCGAGCAGCAGACCGGTTCGGGTGCGGCCCGGTCCTCCGCGCTGGTGCGGCTGCTGCTGGGCGCGCCACCCGAGGAGGTCTCGTCGCTGCTCGGCGACGGGCCGTGGATCATCGTCCACGCCCGGCCGGAGGGGGACGTGGCCCCCGACGCCGTCGCGGCCTCCGCGCTGGGCGCCGCGCTCGGATCCGCACTGGTCGACCCGGCGGGCGACGTCGTACGGGTCCTGGTCCCGGCCGACCGGGCACCGGCCGCCCCGCCCCCCGGCTGGACCCTGGGCGTCAGCGCCGCCGTCGCCCCGCCCGACTGGCCCGCCGCCGACACCCAGGCCGCCCGCGCCCTGGCCCGGGCCCGCGCCACCCGCGCCCCGCTGCTGAGGCACAGGGCACGCCCCGCCCTCGCCGACCTGGTCCCGCCCGGCGAGGCGACGGCTCACGCCCGCGCCCTCCTCGCCCCCGTCACGGCCCGGCCCGCGCTCACCGAAACCCTGCGCACCTGGCTCTCCCTGCACGGCAGCTGGGACCGCACGGCCGTCGCCCTGTCCGTGCACCGCAACACCGTGCGGCAGCGCATCGCCCGCTGCGCGACGCTGCTGGAGACGGACCTGGACGACCCGGACGTACGGATGGAGCTGTGGTTCGCGCTGCGGCACATCTGAGTACGTGAGCGGTGCATCTCTGAGTACGTGACGCACATCCCAGCGTTCGATACGCCAGGGACGCCCACAGTCGGCTGCCTCACAATGGATGCCATGCCGATATCCGGGACACCCAGCCGCGCCGAACTCGTCGAGCACCTCGTCAGGACGCGCATCGCGGGCGACGTCGCCACCCCCCGCGAGAACAACCTCTCCCACTACCGCAAGCTGGCGAACAGCGACCGTCACTACTGGCTCGGCCTGGAACTCGGCGACCGCTGGAGCGACGAGCAGGACGTCCTCGCGGTGATGGCGGAGCGGGTCGGTGTGAACGACGACCCCGAATACCGGTACGGCCAGGACACCATCGACCCGGAGCTGACCGTCGACGGCCTGGAGCGGATGGCCGGGCGGCTGCGCAAGGCGGCGGACGGGCAGCAGCGCGTCCTCTTCGCCACCGGCCACCCCGGCGGCCTCCTCGACGTCCACCGCGCGACCGCGACCGCGCTGCGCGCGGCCGGCTGCGAGATCGTCGTCATCCCGGACGGGCTGACGACCGAGGAGGGCTACGTCATGCAGTTCGCGGACGTGGCGGTGCTGGAGCACGGCGCCACCCTGTGGCACACCCACTCGGGCGAACCGATGAAGGCGATCCTGAAGGGCCTGGAGCGCGAGGGCCGCCCGCTGCCCGACCTGGTCGTCGCCGACCACGGCTGGGCGGGCTACGCGGGGCAGCACGGCGTCGACTCCGTCGGCTATGCCGACTGCAACGACCCGGCCCTCTTCATCGCCGAGGCCGAGGGCACCGTGCAGGTGACGGTGCCCCTCGACGACCACGTGATCAGCCCCCGCCACTACGACCCGATGACGGCGTACCTGCTCGCGGAGGCGGGCCTCAGCCAGTGACCGGCTCGCGCGGGACGCGGACCACGCCCTCCTGGATCACGGTGACGGCCAGCCGCCCGTCCTGCGTGTAGATACGGGCCTGCCCCAGTCCCCGGCCGCCGTGTGCGGACGGGGACTCCTGGTCGTACAGCAGCCACTCGTCGGCGCGGAACGGCCGGTGGAACCACATCGCGTGGTCGAGCGAGGCCCCTACGACGTCCCCGACGGCCCAGCCGCCGCGCCCGTGCGCGAGCAGCACCGAGTCGAGCAGCGTCATGTCGGAGACGTAGGTGGCGAGGACGACGTGCAGCAGCGGTTCGTCGACCGCGCCGCCCAGCTTTCCGTTCGTCCGGAACCACACCTGGGAGTGCGGCTCGCGCGGCTCACCGAACCTGCCGTACGGCGGCTCGTCGGCGTACCTCAGATCGACGGCGGCGCGTGCCTCGAGGAACTTCTCCACCACGGCGGAGTCGATGTGCCCGTACCCGCGCAGTCGCTCCTCGCCGGTCGGGAGGGTCGCGGGGTCGGGCGCGGCGGGCATCGGCTCCTGGTGATCCAGCCCGTCCTCGTACGTCTGGAACGACGCCGAGAGGTGGAAGATCGGCTTGCCGTGCTGGACGGCGACCACCCTGCGGGTGGTGAAGGAGCGGCCGTCGCGGATCCGGTCGACGGTGTAGACGATGGGCGCGCCGGGGTCGCCGGGGCGCAGGAAGTACGCGTGCAGCGAGTGCGCGGGCCGGTCCTCGGGGACCGTGCGGCCGGCGGCGACGAGCGCCTGGGCCGCGACCTGCCCGCCGAAGACCCGGGGGACGACGGCGGACCGGGACCGGCCGCGGAAGATGTCCTCCTCGATCTGCTCGAGGTCGAGCAGATCGAGGAGGTCCTGAAGTGCCTGGCTCATGGGGTAGTTGTATCGGCCAGTGATCGCCTGCCGGTGTCGGGGGCCTTACAGCCCCATGTCCTTCGCGATGATCGACTTCATGATCTCGCTGGTGCCGCCGTAGATGCGGTTGACGCGGTTGTCCGCGTACAGGCGGGCGATCGGGTACTCGTTCATGTAGCCGTAGCCGCCGTGCAGCTGGAGGCAGCGGTCGATGACGCGGTGGGCGACCTCGGTGCAGAACAGCTTCGCGGAGGCGGCCTCGGCGGGGGTGAGTTCACCGGCGTCCAGGGCCTCGGTCGCGCGGTCGGCGACGGCCTCGGCGGCGTCCACCTCGGCCTGGCAGGCGGCCAGCTCGAACTTGGTGTTCTGGAAGTGCGCGACGGGCTTGCCGAAGACGGTGCGCTCCTGCACGTACTGCTTGGCGAACCGGACGGCGGCCTTGGCCTGGGCGTAGGCGCCGAAGGCGATGCCCCAGCGCTCGGAGGCCAGGTTGTGGCCGAGGTAGTAGAAGCCCTTGTTCTCCTCGCCGAGGAGGTCCTCGACGGGCACCTTGACGTCGACGAACGCCAGCTCGGCGGTGTCGGAGGTCTTCAGGCCGAGCTTGTCGAGCTTGCGGCCGACGGAGTAGCCCTCGGACTTGGTGTCCACGGCGAAGAGGGAGATGCCGTGGCGGCGGTCCTCGGCGGTCGGGGCGGCGGTGCGGGCGCAGACGATCACGCGGTCGGCGTGCACACCGCCGGTGATGAAGGTCTTGGCGCCGTTGAGGACGTAGTGCGTGCCGTCCTCGGAGAGCTTGGCGGTGGACTTCATGCCCGCGAGGTCGGAACCGGTGCCCGGCTCCGTCATCGCGATGGCCCACATCTCCTCGCCGGAGACGAACTTGGGCAGGAACCGCTTCTTCTGCTCGTCGGTGGCGAGCATCTTGATGTACGGCAGGGCGAGCAGCACGTGCACGCCGGAGCCGCCGAACTGGACGCCGGCACGAGCGGTCTCCTCGTAGAGGACGGCCTCGAACTTGTGGCTCTCCAGGCCCGCGCCACCGAACTCCTCGGGCACGTTGATCCCGAAGATACCCAGCTCACCGAGCTTGTAGTAGAAGTCGCGGGGCGCCTGGCCCGCCGCGAACCACTCGTCGTACACGGGTACGACCTCGGCCTCGATGAAGGCGCGAAGGGTCTCCCGGAACGCCTCGTGATCCTCGTTGAACACCGTACGGCGCACGCCGCCACCTCCACGACTTCGCATGTCTAAGCGCTTGCTCAGCCAAAGGTACCGGCGAGTATCGAGACGCGTCCAGGGTGGCGACGGGGTAGGCGGGGTAACGCTCGTCACGCCGCGCGCCCCACGCCTGTCCGGGTCCGGCGAGTCCGGCCCCCTCGGGCGGGTGGGCGGGTGGGCGGAGGGTCGCTAGAGCTCCGCCGCCGCGAACGCCCCCCGGGCCATCCGGTGCAGCAGTTCCGCCGTAGCCCCCCGGCCGGGCAGCGACCCGGCCCTGCCCAGATGCGGCGTCGAGTTCAGCAACCCGAACACCGAGTGAACGGCCGACCGGGCCGCAGGTTCATCCAGCCCCGGGTACACCTCCCGCACCACCCCGACCCACAACTCCACGTACTGCCGCTGCAGCTGCCGCACCATCTTCCGGTCGGTGTCCCGGAGGCGGTCCAGCTCCCGGTCGTGCAGGGTGATCAGAGGCCGGTCATCGAGCGCGAAGTCGATATGCCCCTCGATCAGCGAGTCGAGGACCACCTCCGCCCCACCCCCGTCCGCCTCCGCCAGCCTCCGCTTCGCCCCGGTCAGCAACTGCCCGCTGATCCCCACCAGCAGCTCCGCGAGCATCGCGTCCTTGCCCGCGAAGTGCCGGTACAGCCCGGGCCCGCTGATCCCGACCGCGGCACCTATCTCGTCGACTCCGACCCCATGGAAGCCCCGCTCGGCGAACAGCCGCGCGGCCTCCTTGAGGATCTGCTCACGGCGGGTGGGGGCGTCGGTTCTGGTGGCCATGAAAACAATTCTAGACAGGGAGGTTAGCGGTCGTTAACCTGAAGGAAATGCGTTAACGCTCATTAACAAGGTGAGGGGACCCGCAGGATGCACGAGGCACCGGAGCTCACGAGCGCGGCAGACCCCGCGTCGGACGCCTTTCGGGCCAACGAGGAGGCGCACCACACCCTCGCCGGGGAGCTGCGCACCAAGCTCGCCGCGGCCGCGCAGGGCGGCGGCGAGAAGGCCCGCGCCCGCCACACCGCGCGCGGCAAGCTGCTCCCCCGCGACCGCGTGGACACGCTCCTCGACCCGGGCTCGCCGTTCCTGGAGCTGGCACCGCTCGCGGCCGACGGGATGTACGAGGGACAGGCCCCGGCCGCCGGCGTCATCGCCGGCATCGGCCGGGTCAGCGGCCGCGAGTGCGTGGTCATCGCCAACGATGCCACGGTCAAGGGCGGCACCTACTACCCGATGACGGTGAAGAAGCACCTCCGCGCCCAGGAGGTCGCCCTCGACAACCGCCTCCCCTGTGTCTACCTGGTGGACTCCGGCGGCGCCTTCCTCCCCATGCAGGACGAGGTCTTCCCGGACCGCGACCACTTCGGCCGCATCTTCTACAACCAAGCCCGCATGTCCGGCGCCGGCATCCCCCAGATCGCCGCCGTCCTCGGCTCCTGCACGGCCGGCGGGGCGTACGTCCCGGCGATGAGCGACGAGGCGGTGATCGTCCGCAACCAGGGCACGATCTTCCTGGGCGGCCCGCCCCTGGTGAAGGCGGCCACCGGCGAGGTCGTCACGGCGGAGGAGCTCGGCGGCGGCGAGGTCCACTCCCGCGTCTCGGGGGTCACCGACCACCTCGCGGAGAACGACGCCCATGCCCTGCGCATCGTCCGCACCATCGTCTCCACCCTCCCCGCGCGCGGGGAGCTCCCCTGGGAGGTCACGGAGGCGACGGAACCCAAGGTCGACCCGCACGGCCTCTACGGCGCGGTCCCGGTCGACTCCCGCACCCCCTACGACGTACGCGAGGTCATCGCCCGGGTCGTCGACGGCTCCCGCTTCGCCGAGTTCAAGTCCGAGTTCGGCCAGACCCTGGTCACGGGCTTCGCCCGGATCCACGGCCACCCGGTGGGCATCGTCGCCAACAACGGCATCCTGTTCTCCGAGTCCGCCCAGAAGGGCGCCCACTTCATCGAGCTGTGCGACCAGCGCGGCATCCCTCTGGTGTTCCTGCAGAACATCTCGGGCTTCATGGTCGGCAAGGACTACGAGGCGGGCGGCATCGCCAAGCACGGCGCCAAGATGGTCACGGCCGTGGCCTGCACGCGCGTACCGAAGCTGACGGTCGTGGTCGGCGGCTCGTACGGCGCGGGCAACTACTCCATGTGCGGCCGGGCGTACTCCCCCCGCTTCCTGTGGATGTGGCCGAACGCCAAGATCTCGGTGATGGGCGGCGAGCAGGCCGCCTCGGTCCTCGCGACCGTCAAGCGCGACCAGCTGGAGGCCCGCGGCGAGTCCTGGCCGGCGGAGGACGAGGACGCCTTCAAGGCCCCGGTCCGCGCCCAGTACGAGCGCCAGGGCAACGCCTACTACGCCTCGGCCCGCCTCTGGGACGACGGTGTGATCGACCCGCTGGACACCCGTCAGGTCCTGGGCCTGGCCCTGACCGCGTGCGCCAACGCGCCCCTGGGTGACCCCCAGTTCGGCGTCTTCCGGATGTGAGGGGACGGACGACGATGTTCGAGACAGTACTGGTGGCCAACCGCGGCGAGATCGCCGTACGGGTGATCCGTACGCTGCGGTCGATGGGCGTGCGCTCGGTGGCGGTCTTCTCCGACGCGGACGCCGACGCCCGGCACGTCCGCGAGGCCGACACGGCGGTCCGGATCGGCCCGGCTCCCGCGTCGATGAGCTATCTGTCGGTGGAGCGCCTGCTGGAGGCGGCGGCCCGTACGGGCGCGCAGGCCGTCCACCCGGGCTACGGCTTCCTCGCGGAGAACGCCGCCTTCGCGCGCGCGTGCGCCGAGGCGGGCCTGGTCTTCATCGGCCCTCCGGCGGACGCGATCGCGCTGATGGGCGACAAGATCCGCGCCAAGGAGACGGTCCAGGGGGCCGGGGTCCCGGTCGTGCCCGGCGGGCGCGACCCGGATCTGGCCGATGCGGCCCGCGAGCTGGGCGCGCCCGTACTGCTGAAGCCCAGTGCGGGCGGCGGCGGCAAGGGCATGCGCCTGGTGCGGGACCTGACCCGGCTGGAGGACGAGATCGCCTCGGCCCGCCGCGAGGCCCGGGCCTCCTTCGGCGACGACACGCTCCTCGTGGAGCGCTGGATCGACCGCCCCCGCCACATCGAGATCCAGGTCCTGGCCGACGGCCATGGGAACGTGGTCCATCTCGGGGAGCGCGAGTGCTCCCTCCAGCGCCGCCACCAGAAGATCATCGAGGAGGCGCCGAGCGTCCTCCTCGACGAGGAGACCCGGTCCGCGATGGGCGAGGCGGCGGTCCAGGCGGCCCGCTCCTGCGGCTACCGGGGCGCGGGCACGGTGGAGTTCATCGTCCCCGGCAACGACCCGTCGTCGTACTACTTCATGGAGATGAACACCCGCCTCCAGGTGGAGCACCCGGTCACGGAGCTGATCACCGGGCTGGACCTGGTGGAGTGGCAGCTGCGGGTGGCGGCCGGGGAGCCCCTGGCCTTCGCCCAGGAGGACGTACGGCTGACCGGGCACGCGGTGGAGGCCCGCATCTGCGCCGAGGACCCGGCCCGCGGCTTCCTCCCCTCCGGCGGCACCGTACTGAGGCTGCGTGAGCCGCAGGGCGACGGCGTCCGCACCGACTCGGGCCTCACCGAGGGCACGGAGGTCGGCAGCCTCTACGACCCGATGCTCTCCAAGGTCATCGCGTACGGTCCCGACCGTGCGACCGCCCTGCGCAAACTCCGCGCCGCCCTGGCGGAGACGGTCACGCTCGGCGTGCACACGAACGCCGGGTTCCTGCGCCGGCTGCTCGCCCACCCTGCCGTGGTCTCCGGCGACATGGACACCGGCCTGGTCGAGCGGGAGGTCGAGGGACTGGTCCCCACGGACGTACCCGAGGAGGTGTACGAGGCGGCGGCGGCCGTACGCCTTCAGGCCCTGAAGCCGGAGCCGGGCGGCTGGACGGACCCCTTCTCGGTACCGAGCGGCTGGCGCCTGGGCGGCGAGCCGAAGCCGGCCGCCTTCCACCTACGGGTGCAGGAGGCCCTGGAGTACACCCCGCGCGGCACGGCCACGGTCACCGGCGACCGGGTCGCGGTGACGCTGGACGGCGTCCGCCACACCTTCCATCGCGCCGCCGACTGGCTCGGCCGCGACGGCGACGCCTGGCACGTCCGCGACCACGACCCGGTCGCCGCGTCCCTGACCCGGTCGGCGCACGCGGGCGCCGAATCCCTCACCGCGCCGATGCCCGGCACGGTGACGGTGGTGAAGGTCGCCGTCGGCGACGAGGTGAGCGCCGGTCAGAGCCTGCTGGTGGTGGAGGCGATGAAGATGGAGCACGTCATCTCCGCGCCGCACGCCGGCAAGGTCGCCGAGCTGGACGTGGCACCCGGCTCCACGGTCGCCATGGACCAGGTGCTGGCGGTCATCGCACCACACGAGGAGGCGGCGGAATGACAGTCCCAGGGCTCCCGATGACGGTCCCGAGCAGGGACCTGCCCACCCGCGTCCGCATCCACGAGGTCGGAGCGCGCGACGGGCTGCAGAACGAGAAGGCGACGGTCCCCACGGAGGTCAAGGCGGCGTTCATCCGCCGCCTGGCCGACGCGGGCCTGACCACGATCGAGGCCACGAGCTTCGTCCACCCGAAGTGGGTCCCCCAACTGGCGGACGCGGAAGCGCTGTTCCCGATGGTCGGCGATCTCCCGGTGGCCCTTCCCGTCCTGGTCCCGAACGAACGCGGCCTGGACCGCGCCCTGGCACTCGGCGCCCGTCGGGTGGCGGTCTTCGCCAGCGCCACGGAGTCCTTCGCCAAGGCCAACCTCAACCGCACGGTGGACGAGGCACTGGCGATGTTCGAGCCGGTGGTGACACGGGCGAAGGCCGAAGACGTCCACGTCCGCGGCTACCTCTCCATGTGCTTCGGCGACCCGTGGGAGGGCGCGGTCCCGATCCCCCAGGTGGTGAAGGTCTGCCGGGCCCTGCTGGACGTGGGCTGCGACGAACTCAGCCTGGGCGACACGATCGGCGTGGCGACCCCGGGCCACGTCGTCGCGCTCCTCGCCGCTTTGGACGAGGCGGGCGTCCCGCTCACCGCCCTCGGCGTCCACTTCCACGACACCTACGGCCAGGCCCTCGCCAACACGCTCGCGGCGCTCCAGCAGGGCGTCACCACGGTCGACGCCTCGGCGGGCGGCCTGGGCGGCTGCCCGTACGCGAAGTCGGCGACCGGCAACCTCGCCACCGAAGACCTCGTGTGGATGCTGCGGGGCCTCGGCATCGACACCGGAATCGACCTCGGCCGCCTCGTCGCCACGAGCACGTGGATGGCCGCCCACCTGGGCCGACCCAGCCCGTCCCGCACCGTCCGAGCCCTGTCCCACGAGGACACCGAGGAGCACTGATCACCATGGACTACCGTCTCTCCCTCGAACTGGAGGAACTCCGCCGTACGGTCGAGGAGTTCGCGCACGAGGTGGTGGCGCCGAAGATCGGCGACTTCTACGAGCGGCACGAGTTCCCGTACGAGATCGTCCGGGAGATGGGCCGCATGGGCCTGTTCGGCCTGCCGTTCCCCGAGGAGTACGGCGGCATGGGCGGCGACTACCTGGCCCTCGGCGTGGCCCTGGAGGAACTGGCGAGGGTCGACTCCTCGGTGGCCATCACGCTCGAAGCCGGCGTCTCGCTCGGCGCGATGCCGATCTTCCGTTACGGCACGGAGGCGCAGAAGCGGGAGTGGCTCCCCCGCCTCTGCTCGGGCGAACTCCTGGGCGCGTTCGGCCTGACGGAGCCGGACGGCGGCAGCGACGCGGGCGCGACCCGTACGACGGCGCGTCTGGACTCCTCGACGAACGAATGGGTCATCAACGGCACGAAGTGCTTCATCACCAACTCGGGCACGGACATCACGGGCCTGGTGACGGTCACGGCGGTCACCGGCCGCAAGCCCGACGGCAGGCCGCAGATCTCCTCGATCATCGTCCCGTCGGGCACTCCCGGCTTCACGGTCGCGGCCCCCTACTCCAAGGTCGGCTGGAACGCCTCGGACACCCGCGAGCTGTCCTTCACGGACGTCCGCGTCCCTGCGGAGAACCTCCTGGGCGAGGAGGGCCGCGGCTACGCCCAGTTCCTCCGCATCCTCGACGAGGGCCGCATCGCGATCGCGGCCCTGGCGACGGGCCTGGCGCAGGGCTGTGTCGACGAGTCGGTCAAGTACGCCCGGGAACGCCACGCCTTCGGCAGGCCGATCGCCGCCAACCAGGCCATCCAGTTCAAGATCGCCGACATGGAGATGAAGGCCCACACGTCCCGCCTCGCCTGGCGCGACGCGGCGGCCCGCCTGGTCGCGGGCGACCCCTTCAAGAAGGAAGCGGCCCTGGCCAAGCTCTACTCCTCCACGGTGGCCGTCGACAACGCCCGCGAGGCCACCCAGATCCACGGCGGCTACGGCTTCATGAACGAGTACCCGGTCGCCCGCATGTGGCGCGACTCCAAGATCCTCGAAATCGGCGAGGGCACGAGCGAGGTCCAGCGGATGCTGATCGCGCGGGAGTTGGGGCTGGTGGGCTGAGCAACGCCGAAGGACCTGCGCCGGCCATGGCGCAGGCCGACGGCCGTCAAGCACAGGGGGGCCTTTCCGCACCAGGTGCGGGAAGGCCCCCCTGCTCTTTGCACTTCACTTGTCCGACTCTTCCGCCTCACCAACAGCGGCGCCCTCGGCCACCTCTTCGAAGAGAGCATCCACGTCACGGAGTGACATGGGACCACAGGCCGCCTGGAAGACCTTTCCGTCGCTCCAAGCGATCATCCATCCTCCGTCGGAGAGATCATGCCTTTCGCGCGGCACGACGACACCTTCCAAGTCCGTTTCGCTCACATCGATCCGAATGTGCCACCCAGGATTATCCGTAGTGGCCATTCTGATGCCGAACTCGTGCTCCCATTCGCCGTCACAGTTGGACGCGTACCACGATTGGATGTAACGGATACCCCGACCCTCATCAGGAGCAGCCGAGGGGCTTCTCCCAGTCTTGCGACGCACGCGCGTCACCCCCGTTCGGAAGATTGATGTGAGGCGTTTCCACCACCGTACCGTCCGCGTTCGTATGCGCGGGCCCGGCCCTTCAAGGTCGAACCTCTTTACGAGTTCGAAAGGAGCTGGATTCCGCGGGTTGGACTGCGGCGCCCACTCTGCATACTTCTCGATCTGCCCCGTTTCACCGTGACGCACGAACGCAGTACGAGGACCTTCGGCATCGCAATTAGGACGCCGCCCAGGCTTTCGCCTTCCCGGTTGTTCTGCACGAGAAGACTTCTGTCACCCGCCACAACATAGTAGGTGTGCAGATCACGGACGGTGGAATTGTGCACCGTGGCTGCCTTCCCTTCCCGCCGCCTTGGCGCCCGCCAAGTGGCGCCGCCGCGGCCTCCCCTGGTTCGCGAAGGTCGTTCCGGACCGCGGTCAGGAGTTCGCCCTTCAGGTCGCCCGTACCGGCCTGATCCGGGCCGTGACGTCCGTGACGCGTCGCCTCAAGCCGTAGGCGTACGCCGTGCGAAGGCTCCGGCGTACGGCCTCGTGATCCGGATCACCGCCCCTGCGGGCATTCGCACTTCCACCCCCGGGCACACACCCAGGGGCCCCTCTGGACACATCGTGAGGTTAGGCTAACCTAAGCCTCGTTCCAGCCAAGCGGCTGTCGGCCGTGCCCGCAGTGGCTCCGTACGCACGAAAGCAGACCCCGTCATGTCGAACGCCAACACCGCCCGTCTCTCCCGCCGCGGCCTGCTCGCCGCCGGTGGCGCTCTCGGGCTCGGCGCCCTCGTGACCGCGTGTGGCAGTGAGGACTCCAAGGACGGCGGCTCGGACACGAAGGGGGCCGCCAAGTCCGGGCCCTGGTCCTTCAAGGACGACCGCGGCAAGACCGTGAGCCTGGACCACGTCCCCACGAAGATCGTCGCCTTCACCGGCGTCGCCGCCGCTCTGTACGACTACGGCATCGACGTCAAGGGTGTCTTCGGCCCGACCAAGACCAAGGACGGCAAGGCCGACGTCCAGGCCGGCGACCTGGACGTCAGCAAGCTGACCGTCTTCGGCAACCGGTTCGACCAGTTCAACGTCGAGCAGTACGCGGCCTTCCAGCCCGAGGTGCTCATCACCACGACCTTCGACGCCGCCGGCACCCTCTGGTACGTCCCGGAGGCCTCCAAGGACAAGATCGCCAAGCTCGCCCCGAGCGTGGCCGTCTCGGTCTTCGACCGGCAGATGCCGAAGCCGCTGCAGCGCATGGCCGAGCTCGCCGAGTCGCTCGGTGCCGACCTGAAGGCCGCGAAGACCGTCGAGGCGAAGAAGCGCTTCGAGGCCGCCTCCGAGCGGCTGCGCAAGGCCGCCAAGTCCCGCCCCGAGATCAAGGTGCTGGCCGGCTCCGCCTCGGACGCCATCTTCTACGTCTCCGGCTCCAACTTCTCCATCGACCTGGAGTACTTCAAGGCCCTCGGCGTGAACCTGGTCGAGCCGCCGAAGAAGGCCATGGAGGCCAACGGCGGCTGGTTCGAGAACCTCAGCTGGGAGAACGTCGACACGTACCCGGCGGACGTCATCATGATGGACGACCGCGCCTCGACCATCCAGCCGGCCGACATCACCGAGGCGACCTGGAAGAAGCTGCCCGCCGTCAAGGCCGGTCAGGTCATCGCGCGTTCGCCCGAGCCGATCCTGTCCTACGACAAGTGCACGCCTCTGGTGGAGAACCTCGCGAAGGCCATCGAGTCGGCCAAGAAGGTCGCCTGACCCCCTCTCACTTCCTGACGCCCAGGAGCCGCACGTGACCACCGCCGTAGCCGCCCCGTTCCGCTTCTTCTCCCTTCAGGTCGTGCGGACGAGGCGGCTCGGGCCGTCTCTGGTGCGCGTCACCCTCGGGGGGCCCGATCTGCACGCCTTCCACTCCGGCGGGCGCGACCAGTCGCTGTCGCTGTTCCTGCCGCACCCCGGACAGCCCGAGCCGGTCGTTCCGCTCGAGCTCGGTGACGGCTGGTGGCAGGGTTGGCGTGAACTCCCGGACGACGTACGGGCCGTGATGCGGTCGTACACCCTGCGCGCGCTGCGCCGAGACCCGGACGAGATCGACATCGACTTCGCCCTGCACGGCATCGAGCCGGGCGCCTCGGTCCAGGCCGGACCGGCCTCGCGCTGGGCCGCCCGGGCCGCCGCCGGGGACCGGGTTCTGCTGCTCGGCCCGGCCGTCGCCGACAACCGGGCGATCCGCTTCCGGCCGCCGCAGGACACCGACCTCGTGGTCGTCTGGGGCGACGAGACCGCCGTACCGGCCGCCTCGGCCATCGTCGAGGCCCTGCCGGCCGGCACCCGGGCCCGGGTCTGGCTGGAGGTCCCGCACGCCGGCGACATCCAGGATCTGGCGACCGGGGCCGACGCCGAGATCACCTGGCTGGTCCGGGAGGACAAGCGGGGCACCGAGGGGTCCGCGATGGCCCTCGACCTCCTCCGCGAGGCTCGACTCCCGCCCTCCGAGCGGCCGTACGTCTGGATCGCCGGTGAGTCCGGGTGTGTGAAGGAGCTGCGCCGGCACTTCGTGCGCGAGCGCGGATTCGACCGCCGCAGGGTGACGTTCGTCGGCTACTGGCGGCGCGGTGTGAGCGAGGAGCAACTGCGGGCCGAGGGATAGCCGCAGCCCCGCCAGGCCCGAAGTGACACGAGTGATCACAGTCACGGCAGAGCTCACCCTTCCCTCATTTTAGTTAGGTTAGGCTTACCTAAGTAGGGCCGGAGATCAGCCCACCCTGTCCCGCACCGGACTGTCCCCACCGGAGGACCCCCACATGCGCTCGCACCTGCTCAACGACACCACCGCGGAGCAGTACCGCCGCTCCGTGACCGACGGAGTCGAGCGGGTGGCCGCCAAACTCGCCGCCACCGACCGGCCGTTCACCGGCATCACCGTCGACGCCCTCTCCCCCCGCATCGACGGGATCGACCTCGACCAGCCGCTGCACGACACCACAGCGGTGCTCGACGAACTGGAGGACGTCTACCTCCGGGACGCGATCTACTTCCACCACCCCCGCTACCTGGCCCACCTCAACTGCCCGGTCGTCATCCCGGCCGTGCTCGGCGAGGCCGTCCTGTCCGCCGTGAACTCCTCGCTGGACACCTGGGACCAGTCGGCCGGCGGCACACTCATCGAGCGGAAACTGATCGACTGGACGACCGAACGCATCGGCCTCGGCCCGGCAGCCGACGGCGTGTTCACCTCCGGCGGCACCCAGTCCAACCTCCAGGCCCTGCTGCTGGCCCGCGAGGAAGCCAAGACGGATTCCCTCGCCACACTGCGCATCTTCGCCTCCGAGGTCAGCCACTTCAGCGTGAAGAAGTCCGCGAAGCTGCTCGGGCTCGGCCAGGACGCCGTGGTCTCCATACCCGTCGACCACGACAAGCGCATGCAGACCGTCGCGCTCGCCCGCGAGCTGGAGCGTTGCACGAAGGACGGCCTCGTCCCCATGGCCGTCGTCGCCACCGCCGGCACCACCGACTTCGGCTCCATCGACCCGCTGCCCGAGATCGCCGAGCTGTGCGAGCAGTTCGGCACCTGGATGCACGTCGACGCGGCCTACGGCTGCGGCCTGCTCGCCTCCCTGAAGCACCGGGGCCGCATCAGCGGCATCGAGCGCGCCGACTCGGTCACCGTCGACTACCACAAGTCCTTCTTCCAGCCGGTGAGTTCCTCGGCCGTGCTGGTGCGGGACGCCGCCACGCTGCGGCACGCCACCTACCACGCCGAGTACCTCAACCCGCGCCGCATGGTGGAGGAGCGCATCCCCAACCAGGTGGACAAGTCGCTGCAGACCACCCGGCGCTTCGACGCCCTCAAGCTGTGGATGACCCTGCGGACCATGGGCGCCGACGGCATCGGGCAGCTCTTCGACGAGGTCTGCGACCTGGCCCGGGAGGGCTGGCGGCTGATCGCCGCCGACCCGCGCTTCGACGTGGTCGTCCGGCCGAGCCTGTCCACCCTCGTCTTCCGCTACATCCCGGCGGCCGTTACCGACCCCGCCGAGATCGACCGCGCCAACCTCTACGCCCGCAAGGCCCTGTTCGCCTCCGGTGACGCCATCGTCGCGGGCACCAAGGTCGGCGGCCGCCACTACCTGAAGTTCACCCTGCTCAACCCCGAGACGCAGGCGTCCGACATCGCCGCCGTCCTCGATCTGATCGCCGGCCACGCCGAGCAGTACCTGGGAGAGTCCCTTGACCGCGCGTCCTGAAAACCCGACCAGAACCCATGACTTCGTGGGGATCGGGCTCGGCCCCTTCAACCTCGGCCTCGCCTGCCTGACCGAGCCGATCGACGAACTCGACGGCGTCTTCCTGGAGTCGAAGCCCGACTTCGAGTGGCACGCGGGCATGTTCCTGGACGGTGCCCACCTCCAGACGCCGTTCATGTCGGACCTGGTCACCCTCGCCGACCCCACGTCCCCGTACTCCTTCCTGAACTACCTGAAGGAGAAGGGCCGGCTGTACTCGTTCTACATCCGCGAGAACTTCTATCCGCTGCGGGTCGAGTACGACGACTACTGCCGCTGGGCCGCGGGCAAACTCAGCAGCGTCCGCTTCAGCACGACGGTCGCCGAGGTGACGTACGAGGACGAGCTCTACGTCGTGAGGACCACCGTCGGAGACACCTACCGGGCCCGTCACCTGGTCCTCGGCACCGGCACCCCGCCCCACATACCCGAGGCCTGCCAGGGCCTGGGCGGCGACTTCCTCCACAACTCCCGCTACCTGGACAACAAGGCGGAGCTGCAGAAGAAGGACTCCATCACCCTGGTCGGGTCGGGCCAGTCGGCCGCCGAGATCTACTACGACCTGCTCAGCGAGATCGACGTCCACGGCTACCGGCTGAACTGGGTCACCCGCTCCCCGCGCTTCTTCCCGCTGGAGTACACCAAGCTCACGCTGGAGATGACGTCCCCGGAGTACGTCGACTACTTCCGCGAGCTGCCGGAGGCGACCCGCTACCGCCTCACGGCCGAGCAGAAGGGCCTGTTCAAGGGCATCGACGGCGACCTCGTCAACGAGATCTTCGACCTGCTCTACCAGAAGAACCTCGGCGGCCCCGTCCCCACCCGGCTGCTCACCAACTCCTCCCTGAACAGCGCCCGGTACGAGAACGGCACGTACACGCTCGGCTTCCGCCAGGAGGAGCAGGGCAAGGAGTTCGAGCTGGACTCGCAGGGCCTGGTCCTGGCCACGGGCTACAAGTACGCCGAGCCGGAGTTCCTGGCCCCCGTCAGGGACCGCCTGGTCTACGACTCCCAGGGCAACTTCGACGTCGCCCGCAACTACGCGGTCGACGTCACCGGCCGGGGCGTCTTCCTGCAGAACGCCGGCGTCCACACCCACAGCATCACCAGCCCCGACCTGGGCATGGGCCCGTACCGGAACGCGTACATCATCCGTGAGCTGCTCGGCAGCGAGTACTACCCGGTGGAGAAGACGATCGCGTTCCAGGAGTTCGCCGTATGAGCGCCACCACCGGCATCGGAACGCTCACCGTCCGCCCCCTCGACCCCCTGAAGGACGCCGAACTGCTGCACTCCTGGGTCACCCACCCCAAGGCGGCCTACTGGATGATGCAGGACGCGGAACTCCAGGACGTCGAGCGCGAGTACATGCGGATCGCCGCGCACGAGCACCACGACGCCTGGATCGGTCTGCACGAGGGCCGGCCGGCGTTCCTGATGGAGAAGTACGACCCCCGGTACGTCGAGCTGACCGGGCTGTACGACCCGGAGCCCGGCGACGTCGGCATGCACTTCCTGGTCGCGCCGACCGACCGGCCGATCCACGGCTTCACCAAGGCCGTCATCACCACCGTGATGGACGAGCTGTTCGCCGACCCGCGCACCCGCCGGGTCGTGGTGGAGCCCGACGTCAGCAACAAGGCAGTACACGCGCTCAACGAGGCCGTCGGCTTCGTGGCCGAGCGCGAGATCGACAAGCCGGAGAAGCGCGCGCTGCTGAGCTTCTGCACGCGTGCGCAGTTCCTGGCTGCCCGAGGAGTGGCGATATGACCCTGTCCGACGCCGTGGCACACCTGTCCCCCGAGCGCTGGGACCAGGCCAACCGCCTGCTGGTCCGCAAGGCGCTCGCCGAGTTCGCGCACGAGCGGCTGATCACCCCCGAGCGGGACGGCGAGCAGTACGTCGTCCGCAGCGACGACGGCCTGACGAGCTACCGCTTCACCGCCACCCGCCGCGCCCTGGACCACTGGCAGGTGGACGCCGCCTCGATCACCCGCCACCGGAGCGGCACCGAAGTCCCGCTCGCCGCGCTGGACTTCTTCATCGAACTGCAGAAGTCCCTGGGCCTGAGCGACGACGTCCTGCCGGTCTACCTGGAGGAGATCTCCTCCACCCTCTCCGGCACCTGCTACAAGCTCACCAAGCCGAGGACCACGGCGGCCGAGCTGGCCCGCGGCGACTTCCAGGCCATCGAGACCGGCATGACCGAGGGCCACCCCTGCTTCGTCGCCAACAACGGGCGGCTCGGCTTCGGTATCCACGAGTACCTGGCGTACGCGCCGGAGACGGCGAGCCCGGTGCGCCTGGTGTGGCTGGCCGCGCACCGGTCGCGCGCCGCGTTCACGGCCGGTGCCGGCATCGCATACGAGTCCTTCCTGCGCGAGGAACTGGGCGGCGAGACCGTCGAGCGCTTCCACGGCGTCCTGCGCGACCAGGGCCTCGACCCCGCCGACTACCTGTTCATCCCGGTCCACCCCTGGCAGTGGTGGAACAAGCTCACCGTCACCTTCGCGGCCGAGGTGGCCCGGGGGCACCTGGTGTGCCTGGGCGAGGGCGACGACGAGTACCTGGCCCAGCAGTCCATCCGGACCTTCTTCAACAAGACCAGTCCCGAGAAGCACTACGTCAAAACGGCCCTGTCGGTCATCAACATGGGCTTCATGCGCGGTCTGTCGGCGGCCTACATGGAGGCCACCCCGGCGATCAACGACTGGCTGGCCCAGCTCATCGAGGGCGACCCGGTGCTGAGCTCCACGGGCCTGTCGATCATCCGGGAGCGCGCGGCGGTCGGCTACCGGCACCTGGAGTACGAGCAGGCGACGGACCGCTACTCGCCGTACCGCAAGATGCTCGCCGCGCTGTGGCGGGAGAGCCCGGTGCCGACCCTGGCGGAGGGCGAGTCGCTGGCCACCATGGCGTCCCTGGTCCACGTCGACCACCAGGGGGCGTCGGTCGCGGGCGCGCTGATCGAGCAGTCGGGCCTCGCCCCGAAGGAGTGGCTGCGCCGCTACCTCCAGGCCTACTTCACGCCGCTCCTGCACAGCTTCTACGCCTATGACCTGGTGTTCATGCCGCACGGCGAGAACGTCATCCTCGTGCTGAAGGACGGGGTGGTGCAGCGCGCGATCTACAAGGACATCGCCGAGGAGATCGCGGTCATGGACCCGGACGCGGTGCTGCCGCCGACGGTCGAGCGGCTGCGCGTGGAGGTTCCGGAGGACAAGAAGCTCCTGTCGGTCTTCACGGACGTCTTCGACTGCTTCTTCCGCTTCCTCGCGGCGAACCTCGCCACCGAGGGCGTCCTGGAGGAGAACGACTTCTGGCGCACGGTCGCGGAGGTCACCCGTGCCTACCAGGACTCGATGCCCTCACTCGCCGACAAGTTCCAGCAGTACGACATGTTCGCCCCCGAGTTCGCCCTGTCCTGCCTCAACCGCCTCCAGCTCCGCAACAACGAACAGATGGTCGACCTGTCGGACCCGTCCGGAGCCCTGCAGTTGGTGGGCACCCTGAAGAACCCGATCGCGAACTTCTGACCCGAAGCAGACGGACACCCCGAGTACGATCCTGCGCCGCCGGTGCGCCGCCGGTGCGGCCGGGCCATGCCGGGCTTGGGGCAGCGCTGCCGGGAGACGGTGGCCCACGCGCCGGCGTCTCCCGGGCGGCACGCCGTGCGAATGCTCAACCGTTCAGGCGCATGCGTGGCTGCTGTCGTTCCCGGACGCGGTGCCCCGGCGACCGGCCAAAGAGACAGTGGCCCCCTCATGGACCCGTGCTGCCGACGGACGGGTCCATGAGGGGGCCGATTGGTTCACACACCGCTGAGCCGGAGGATCCCGCTCACGCCGGGTACGAGTCAGGTGGGCCACCGATCGGGAAGGGTGGCGTCACCCGTTGCCGGCAGCACCCCTTGTGTGGGAGTGACAGTCCGCCAAAGACCTTCGGTGCCGTGACGTGTGAGGAAGAGGATGACTCGCTTCTGACCAAGGAGGGGGTCCCCTTCGGGGTACGGATCCCCGGCAGAACACTTCTGAGGCGTCGAGATGACCTTCAGATCCTCATGCCCCACCGCGTCCCCCTTGTACAAGGGGAGTCCCATGGTCCTGACCGAGTAGACGTGCGCCTCGGCGCCGTAGACCGTCTCACTGCCGACTTCCTTACCGACGTCGGCGGTGACGACCCAGTCTGCTTGCTCGAGAGCGTCTCTCGGAGTGGCGTAGACGGGCCAGTCGCCACACTCGTCCGGACTGTCGTCAGCAGCTGCTGACGAGCATGCCGTCAGGCAGGCCAAGAGGGCCAAGGCCACAGGGAGTCGGGCTTTCATGGACGCCGTCCCGTTCCATTCTCACGCCTTGCCGCCCACCACCGAACGGCGGACAGCAAGGCAGGCGTTGCACCCTGGGCACATCACCCGGTGGCGAGATTTCCCATGCCGTACGTCGACGTGTACCCGATCCAGCTGTAGTGCATCTTTCCGGCGCCGTCGGTGCCGGAAAGGATACCCCGTGCGGTGTTTCCAGTGGTGCTGCTGGCGACGGCACCGCCACTGTCACCGGGTGCTGCCGAGAACGTGGCGGCGGACTGTCCATACACGACGCAGTTGCATGTGCTGCTCCTGCGGCTCACGTTGGTGGAAGTGATCTTTCCGCAGCGCGGGTTCGCAGCGTTCCGGCCGAAGATGCAGGAGGTGGAGCCGACCGATCCCAGCGCCTTCTTCTTGACGACCCGGGCCTTGTTCGCGTTGTTCTGATACAGCCAGGGCTTCGCGCTGCCGGAGATCTTGACGAAGCGCATGTCCGCGTGCGTGCCACTCTTCAGAGCGTTGTTACTCGTCAGCGATCCGTAGGCAGCTCCGGACTTGACCGTGCCGCTGTTCCGGCCCCAGTCGCAGTGCCCTGCGGTCACAGCTCCCCACGAGCTGCCCTTTTTGACGACCCATCCGATGGTGCAGCCGCCCCCGCTGGGCATCGTGATTCCCACCCCGCCACGTCGCGGTGAGGCGCACTTGTTGCGGGAGGTGCACGCCAGATCAGCGCCCTCGCCTTCAGTGATGGTCGCGGGGACGCCCAGCTTCCCGAGCGTTTCCCGCACGCCTGCCGGATCGGTACCGGGCCGCAGGGCCACGTTGAGGCGGTTGGCCGCCACGTCCTCCTCGACGGAGACGACCGACGCCGCGTCTGCGGCACTTTCGTCCCACTTCCACACCGCCTTCATGGCGTTGCTGAGTTCCGCGGACGAGCGCTGCACGACACGAAACTCGACGTCGTCGGTCGAACTGCCCGAGGAGAGGGCCGTCGCCGTGAGTTCGTTCCGGGTCTGCTCTGCGGGCAGAGCGTCGGCGAACTGCACGACGAGGCGCCCGCCGTTCTCGGTGTCGAGGAAGTGGCCGGCGAAGTCGTTGTGCTCGGCGAACTTCTGAACCATCGGCTCGACTGCGGATGTCAGCGTGTCACGGCGCTTCATCTCCGCCGCCTCGGCAGCCGTTCCGATGAAACCCCATTCGTTGACGAGTGACTGCGTGCCTGCCTCCGCGGAAGGGGCGGAGGCTGCTTTGGTCTTCAGGATGGAGGCCAGCTTGGCGCCATCGGCGTCGAAGCCGAACTCACCGCGCAGGCGCAGGGATTCGGCGATGACGTCATCGTCGGCCTGTCCCCCGGTCACGTCCACGGCGCCGACTGGGGCGGGCGCCTGCGCCGCCACCGCGGGAATCGCCACCGGCACAAGCATTCCGGCCGCTGCCAGGACAGGCAGCACGACGGATCTGATCCTCATTCGGGTCCCCCGTTGAAGTGAGTGTCCACGGCGGTCGCACGGAAGTCCCCCCGGCAACTGGCTGTGGATACGTGAATGCGTACGTGGTCTGCGTGCGCACTGAGGCATTGGTCAACGCCCGAGCAAACAGTAGGGAGATCGAACAAATGAATCAAGACGTTTTGCCAGGGGGTCGCGACGCGACGGGCGTCTGCGGGTCCCGGCGGACCCTGACACCGAGTCATCCCCGTTGAGCCTCAGAGGTCTGGACCACTCTCTCGTGAGACGGGTGAAACAATCCACCCCATGGCGGAAATCATCCAGAAGGACGGCACGTGGGCCTTCGACGGGGACGCGCTGCGGCTGACTCCAGGACGGGACAAGAACGTCAGTCTGCTGCGCAGGGAGCTGGGTGAACTACTCGTCCCCTTAGGCGCGTTGGCGGGCGTCTCCCTGGAGCAGGGCAAGAAGTCGGGGCGACTCAGGCTCCGGCTGCGCGACGGCGCCGACCCGCTGCTGCACGCCACCGGCGGCCGGCTCATCGAGCCGCACGACCCGTACCAGCTGATCGTGGAGTCCGACCGTTACGGCGTCGCCGAGTACTTCGTGGACGAGGTCCGCAGCGCCCTGCTCCTCGACCAGGTCCCCGCCGGTCCGGTCGACGCGTATCTGCTGCCCGGCCCCTCCGTCCCCCTGTCGGTCTCCGCCGGAGACGGCACCGCCGGGTTCGACGGCGAGCGCATACGTCTGGAGTGGAACTGGAAGACGGAGGACGCCAAGGCCGCTGCCGGCGCCCGCACGCTCGCGCTCGCCGACATCACGGGCGTGGAGTGGCACCCGGCGGCCGGCCTGGAGAACGGCCACCTGCGCTTCACCGTGCGGCACGCGCCCACCAAGGCCCCACCCAAGTACGACCCCAACGCGGTGGAACTGTGGGGCTTCAAGAAGGACCCACTGATGGCGCTGGTCGCGGCGGCGGTCCAGGCCAGGCTTCCGCACCCGGCCCAGGCCGCCGCCGCCCACCCGGCGGACGCGCGACCGGAGCTGCCTTCTCCTCCGGTCGCCTCCGCCGAGGACGACCACGACGCCCTGCTGCGCCGCCTGCGCGAGCTCGGCGAGCTGCACCGCGCGGGCGTGCTGACGGACGAGGAGTTCACGCTGGCCAAGCAGGCGATCCTGAAGCGGATGTAGCACCCGGGGGGCGGCCGGGTCGCTACTTCGCCCGGCGCGCCACCGTGAAGTGGTCCACCTGCTCGCCGTTCTCGGCGATGCCGCGCACCGTCAGCGTGGCCAGGCGCCCCTTCGGTGCGGGGGCGACGTCCACCCGCAGGAAGGAGTAGTCGAGGTAGCGCACGCGGGACCAGTCGACGGTCTCGTTCCGCTTGCCGTCCTCGACGTTGACGAACGAGGGCACGGAGTCCACGTCGCGCTCGTTGCCCTCGTACGACTGCGGGGCGCTGAACGCGTAGAGGCTGCGGCCCGCCGCACCGGCCGTCACATAGACCACGCCGTCGGTCTCGGGGTAGGCGGTGCCGCCGATCGGGAGCTTCCTGGTGACCCTGTCGCCCTTGATGACGTCGGTGCGCTCGTACTGGTGGTTGTGGCCGTTGATGACCAGGTCCACGGTGTACTTCTCGAACAGCGGCACCCACTCCTGCCGGACCCCGCCCTCGGAGGCGTGGGAGGTGGAGGTGCAGTAGGCGCAGTGGTGGAAGAACACGACGACGAAGTCGATGTCGTGCGCGGCCCGGTACTGCTTGAGCCGGTCCTCCAGCCACGTGGTCTGGGTGCCGCCCGAGAGGCCCAGGTTGGCCGGGATCTCGAAGGAGATGTCGTTGGCGTCGAGCGAGATCACCGCCGTGTTGCCGTGGACGAAGGAGTAGACGCCCGGGAGGTTCTTCGTGTCGGGGCCGTTGTCCGGGAGGGTCCAGCGGGCGTCCTCGCCGCCGTAGCCGTTGGGCGAGTACCAGGCCTCCATGTCGTGGTTGCCGTAGGCGGGCATCCAGGGGACGGACTTGGCGACGGACTCGGTCTGGGCGAGGAACTGGTCCCACACGCGCGAGTCGAAGCCGGTGTCGGAGGTCCTGCCCTGGCCGGCCGGGTCGCCGTACGCGATGTCGCCGGCGTGCAGGTGGAAGGCCGGGTTCTGGCCGAGGAGCAGGCTGTTGTTGGCGAGCGCGTGATAGCTGACGCCCTCGTCGCCGAAGGCCGTGAAGGTGAACGGTTCCTTGTGCGAGGGGGCGGTGGTGAAGGTGCCGAGGGTGCCGAGCAGGTGCGGTTCGGCCGGGTCGAAGCCCTGGTGGCCGACGCCGTAGTAGTACGTCCGGCCCGGGCGCAGGTGGGTCAGCTTGGCGTGGACGTAGTACTGGGTGTGGTTGCCGCTCGCGCCGACACCGGCCGGTGTGAAGAGGGTGCGGACCTCGGCGTCGATCCTGCGGGAGAGGTCCCAAAGGTGTGCGCCGACCCGGATGAACGGCTTCTTGACGGCGACCGGGACCTGCCAGGAGACGGTCATCTCCGTGCGCGGGTCGGTGCCGTAGGCGAGGTGGCGGCCGAAGGGTGCGACGAGGGCGCCGTCGACGCTCTCGGTGGCGGGGGCGGTGCGGGCGGTCGGTACGGCCGCCCGGGCGGTGGCGCCGGGTACGAACGCGCCACCCGCGACGGCGCCGAGTGTGACGGCCCCGCCTCTGATCATCGTGCGCCGGGAGAACCGGGCGCGCAGGTACTCGTGCTGCTCGGCCATGCTCATGCGCTCGGCGAGCCGCTCGGGTACGCCCATACGAGGAGTGTCCATGGCGTCCAAAAATCGACGCCTCGGGCAACGGGATGCCGGACGTCCGGTGGACGCCGCACGAACAAGCCCTCATGACGACTTCAACGTTCCCCCAAAGGATCCAACAGGACCCTGCCCGAAACCGGGCAGATTTCTTGCGAATGCGCCGCCGGTGCCCCAGGATCTAGCGAGTGCACGACGAACTCGTTGATCATCTGACGCGGTCCACGCCCCTCAGCCGGGGCGAGGCGCTGCGGGTGATCCAGGACGTGCTCGCCTACTTCGACGAGACGACCGAGGAGTACGTCCGTCGCCGCCACCGCGAGCTCCAGGCCCAGGGCCTGGTCAACGCGGCGATCTTCGAGCGGATCGAGGCGGATCTCAAGTACCGCGCGGTGGCCCCGCCGGAGCTCTCGCTCCGGCAGCTGCGGCGCATCGTCTACGGCTAGGAATACGTATACATGTGCGGAATCGTCGGTTACATCGGGAAGCGTGACGTCGCGCCCCTGCTCCTGGAGGGCCTCCAGCGCCTGGAGTACCGCGGCTACGACTCCGCGGGCATCGTCGTGACCACCCCTTCGAGCGGCCGCCTGAAAATGGTCAAGGCCAAGGGCCGCGTCCGCGACCTGGAGGCCAAGGTCCCGGCCCGCTTCAAGGGCACGACCGGCATCGCCCACACCCGCTGGGCCACCCACGGCGCCCCCTCCGACGTGAACGCGCACCCGCACCTGGACGCCGAGGGCAAGGTCGCCGTCGTCCACAACGGCATCATCGACAACGCCTCCGACCTGCGCCGCAAGCTGGAGGCGGACGGCGTCGAGTTCCTCTCCGAGACCGACACCGAGGTCCTCACCCACCTCATCGCCCGCTCGCAGGCGACCAAGCTGGAGGACAAGGTCCGCGAGACCCTCCGGCTCATCGAGGGCACGTACGGCATCGCCGTCATGCACGCCGACTTCCCCGACCGGATCGTGGTCGCCCGCAACGGCTCCCCGGTCGTCCTCGGCATCGGCGAGAAGGAGATGTTCGTCGCCTCCGACATAGCGGCCCTGGTCGCCCACACCCGCCAGATCGTCACCCTGGACGACGGCGAGATGGCCACCCTGAAGGCCGACGACTTCCGCACCTACACCACCGAGGGCACCCGCACCACCGCCGAGCCCACCACGGTCGAGTGGGAGGCCGCCTCCTACGACATGGGCGGCCACGACACCTACATGCACAAGGAGATCCACGAGCAGGCCGACGCCGTGGACCGCGTCCTGCGCGGCCGCATCGACGACCGCTTCTCCACCGTGCACCTGGGCGGCCTGAACCTGGACGCCCGCGAGGCCCGGCGGATCCGCCGCGTGAAGATCCTCGGCTGCGGCACCTCGTACCACGCGGGCCTGATCGGCGCCCAGATGATCGAGGAGCTGGCACGTATCCCCGCCGACGCCGAGCCCGCCTCGGAGTTCCGCTACCGCAACGCGGTCGTCGACCCCGACACCCTCTACGTCGCGGTCTCCCAGTCCGGCGAGACCTACGACGTCCTGGCCGCCGTGCAGGAGCTGAAGCGCAAGGGCGCCCGCGTCCTGGGCGTGGTGAACGTGGTCGGCTCGGCGATCGCCCGTGAGGCGGACGGCGGCATCTACGTGCACGCCGGCCCGGAGGTCTGCGTCGTCTCCACCAAGTGCTTCACCAACACCACGGTCGCCTTCGCCCTCCTCGCCCTCCACCTGGGCCGCACCCGCGACCTGTCGGTCCGGGACGGCAAGCGGATCATCGAGGGCCTGCGCAAGCTGCCCGCCCAGATCGCCGAGATCATGGAGCAGGAGGAGGACGTCAAGAAGCTGGCCCTGCAGTTCGCCGAGGCCCGCTCGATGCTCTTCATCGGCCGCGTCCGGGGCTACCCGGTGGCCCGTGAGGCCTCCCTGAAGCTCAAGGAGGTCTCCTACATCCACGCCGAGGCCTACCCCGCCTCGGAGCTCAAGCACGGCCCGCTGGCCCTGATCGAGCCGGCCCTCCCGACGGTCGCGATCGTCCCCGACGACGACCTCCTGGAGAAGAACCGCGCCGCCATGGAGGAGATCAAGGCCCGCAGCGGCAGGATCCTCGCGGTGGCCCACCAGCCCCAGGAGAAGGCCGACGAGACGATCGTCGTCCCGAAGAACGAGGACGAGCTGGACCCGATCCTGATGGGCATCCCGCTCCAACTCCTCGCGTACCACACGGCATTGGCGCTGGGCCGGGACATCGACAAGCCCCGCAACCTGGCCAAGTCGGTGACGGTTGAGTAAGTGACCTTCTTCTAGGGGCGCGGGGAACTGCGCGAACAACCCCCACGCACCCGCACAGGCCGGACAAGAGGACGGACCCCCACGTGCTGCCACCGCCGCACAGGGGGTCCGTTCTCATCGCCGGGAAGCCGCCCAACTCCCCGGCCTGCGCAGCTAACCGGTGGCCGTCACTCCCCGGCCGGCAGCGCGTCGCGGAAGTGCTGTGGGCCAGTGCGCGAGCGCCGCGGTGGCCGCGTACCAGGCCACGGCCCCCGCGGTCACGGCGAACCACCCGCCGGCCTTCGCCAGCCCGTCGTTCCCGGCGAACACGGCGATCGCGAGAAGCACCAGCGACACGAAGAACAACCCGTACACGCCCTGACCGAGTTGGTCCCCGCCGGCCAGCGTGAGAGACAGCGCCACGAGGGCGAACAACAGCAGGAACAGCCCTGCCTCGTTGCCCGCGGCGCCCTCGGACACGGCCCAGGTGAACCACAGCGCCCCGAGCACCGAGAACGCCGTACCACCGGCGGCGTCGCCTTCCCGCAGGGCCACCAGCCCCGCGACGAAGAGCGCAATGCCGCCCACGTACTGGGCGATTGACATGGTGTCAGCGGCCGTCACGCCGTCGATCACAGCGGTATGCCCCAGCCCGAAGGCCAACAGGGTGATTCCCAGGGCGAGTCGACCGGCCACGGTCGTGATTCCGCTTCCCGCGGAGACGTCTTTGTCCACGGCGGGCTCCCTTCGTGCATGTGCAGTTGTGCGGTGAGCCATATATGCCCTTCACAAGGGCACAAACACCTCTACGCGCGAGTAGATTCGCGCGGCGCACAAGGGAGTTGTTCCTGCTGAACGTCAGGGAATGACGATGACGGGCCGCTGCGCCCGCTTGGCCAGCCGCCCCGCGACCGAGCCGAAGATGCGTCCCACGATGCCGTGGGTGGAGCCGACGACGATCGCGTCGGCCTCGTACTCCCGGCCGACCTCTTCCAGTTCGTGACAGATGTCGCCGCCGCGCTCGACCAGAATCCAGGGCACCTCGGCGAGATACTCCGCACAGGCCAGCTCGAGACCGAGCACCTCGGTGCGGTGGTCCGGCACGTCCACGAACACGGGCGGCTCGCAGCCGGCCCACACCGTGGTCGGAAGCCGGTTGGCGACATGGACGATGATCAGACCCGACCCGGAGCGATGGGCCATGCCGATCGCGTACGCCAGGGCGCGCTCACTGGAGGTGGAGCCGTCGAAGCCGACGACGACCCCGTGCTTGAAGGCGGGATCGCAGGAGTGGCGTGGCTCTTCCGCCGCCAGGGGCTCGGCCGCCGTGGGATCGGCGACGGGCCGCTTGCGGTCCGCGGGTTCGAAGAATTCGTGACCGGCCATGGCTGTCTCGGCGTTGTGATCCTTATACGGGGGGGACAACGGTGTGCGGCGGAGCTGTGTCCGGGAATGGTCTTCCCAACCCCATACCCCCAAGGGTACGGCGGCACGCCTCCTTAGCCCAGATCCCGCTCACGGTGCGTGCGGGTTCCAGGGAGCATGCACGAGGCACCGCCCGTAACGCAATGGTTGCTGGGCTGTACAGGCGGTTTGCACAGGATTCACTGACCGCGAAGGCGATCCGGGCAGCCAGTGACCGACTCCCCCGCCACGCGTTGAACCCCGTGAGTCACGCCACAGGGAGCACGCATGTCCGGACCCCGCCCCGCCGCCGAGGCGGACCGCGCGACCCCGCCGCCGCGGGACACCGCGACGGATGTGGTTCGCTGGGCTGCCTTCAGCTGCCTGCTCGTCCCGGTGGTGCTCCTCGGCTACGGCACCTCTCCGGCCGGCGCCGCCGGCACGGCCCTCGGGCTCGCGGCCGTCACGGGCGCCTGCCGGGTGCTGCTGCGCCAGTCCGAGCGCGGAGCGGCCCGGCTCGCGGCCGAGGACCGGGCACCCCACCGGGGCCGGCACCACCGCACCGGAACGGGGTCGCACCGTGGCGGACGGCACACCGGAGGGGATACACCGGTCGGCTGACCGGTTTCCGCGCACGCGCACGTTGGTTTTCAGCCAACTTCTCGTACCTGTGCATCACCCGGTCCAACCACCCCCCAACCCCCGTTCGACCTGCACGGAAAGGGCCTCCGGGGACCTGCGCACCCTACGTGGATTGGCCACCGCGACAAGGCGCACTTCCCTGCACGCCCCACGAGTGCAACGCTTCGTGATCGAATGCTTCACGCCAAGTTGCCAAGTCGACAATGTGCCGAGTGCCTAACCGGCCACTTCGGCACGACGGCACACAGTAGATTCGATCTTGACTGTCTACGGCGGGGGACTCGTGCAGGACCGAGGGGAAACGTGCAGGAGCGACACAACCGAGGAGCCGCGACCACCGAGGGGGGCTTAGCAGGATGAGCCACGACTCCACTGCCGCGCCGGAAGCCGCGGCCCGGAAGCTTTCCGGGCGACGCCGCAAGGAGATCGTCGCGGTGCTGCTGTTCAGCGGCGGCCCCATCTTCGAGAGTTCCATACCGTTGTCGGTGTTCGGGGTTGACCGCCAGGACGCCGGCGTACCGCGCTACCGCCTGTTGGTGTGCGGGGGCGAGGACGGTCCGCTACGGACCACGGGGGGACTCGAACTCACCGCACCACATGGCCTGGAAGCGATCTCACGCGCGGGCACGGTCGTCGTACCGGCCTGGCGTTCGATCACTTCTCCGCCACCGGAGGAGGCGCTCGACGCGCTGCGCCGCGCCCACGAGGAGGGTGCCCGCATCGTCGGGCTGTGCACCGGCGCCTTCGTCCTCGCGGCGGCGGGCCTGCTGGACGGCCGCCCCGCGACGACACACTGGATGTACGCACCGACGCTGGCCAAGCGCTACCCGTCGGTGCACGTGGACCCGCGTGAGCTGTTCGTCGACGACGGCGACGTGCTGACGTCGGCGGGCACCGCCGCGGGCATCGACCTGTGCCTGCACATCGTGCGCACGGACCACGGCAACGAGGCGGCCGGGGCCCTGGCCAGGCGGCTCGTCGTGCCACCGCGCCGCAGCGGCGGGCAGGAGCGCTACCTCGACAGGTCTTTACCCGAGGAGATCGGCGCCGACCCGCTCGCCGAGGTCGTCGCCTGGGCGCTGGAGCACCTCCACGAACAGTTCGACGTGGAGACGCTGGCGGCACGCGCGTACATGAGCCGGCGTACGTTCGACCGCCGCTTCCGCTCGCTGACCGGGAGCGCTCCGCTGCAGTGGCTGATCACGCAGCGGGTGCTCCAGGCACAGCGCCTGCTGGAGACGTCGGACTACTCGGTGGACGAGGTGGCGGGGCGCTGCGGCTTTCGGTCGCCGGTCGCCCTGCGCGGGCACTTCCGCCGCCAGCTGGGCTCGTCCCCGGCCGCGTACCGGGCGGCGTACCGCGCCCGGCGCCCGCAGGGCGAGCGGCTCCAGGACACCGAGAACGCGCCGGGCGGCCCCGGGTCCGGCATGCCGGGCCACCCCGGCCACGCGGGGCATCATCCTGGCCAGCCCGGTCAGGCGCCGGCCCCGCTGCACCCGGAGCACCCGGTGCCGCTGCAGTCCCGCCGTACGGCGGCGGCGAGCGCGGTCGGCCAGTCCCCGGCCCTGTCGGCGAGCCTGCCCGGGCAGCGCAGCGCGCCGTGACCCGGTAGCCGCGGGGCCCGTGGGGAGCACGCCTTCCCGCGGGCCCCGCGGCTGTCCCGGCACGGGCGGTCCAGCCGGTGGCGGCGGGCCGTAAGGTGAGACACATGAACGATCGCATGGTGTGGATCGACTGCGAGATGACCGGCCTCTCGCTGTCGGACGACGCGCTCATCGAGGTGGCCGCCCTCGTGACCGACTCCGAGCTGAACGTGCTCGGTGAGGGCGTGGACATCGTCATCCGGCCGCCGGCGCAGGCGCTGGAGACGATGCCGGATGTGGTGCGTCAGATGCACACCGCGTCCGGGCTGCTCACCGAGCTGGCGCAGGGCACGACGCTGAAGGACGCCGAGGACCAGGTGCTGACGTACGTGAGGGAGTTCGTCAAGGAGCCGGGCAAGGCCCCGCTGTGCGGGAACTCCGTCGGCACGGACCGCGGCTTCCTGCTGCGGGACATGCCGACGCTGGAGAACTACCTCCACTACCGGATCGTCGACGTGTCGTCGATCAAGGAGCTGGCGCGTCGCTGGTACCCGCGGGCGTACTTCAACAGCCCGCAGAAGAACGGCAACCACCGTGCGCTCGCCGACATCCGCGAGTCGATCGCGGAGCTGCGGTACTACCGCGAGGCCGTGTTCGTCCCGCAGCCCGGGCCCGACTCGGACACGGCGAAGAAGATCGCCACGAAGCACGTTCTGCCTGCTCAGTAGGTAGAACAGGGGCCCGTCGGGGGGCGCCGTGAAAGCCGGGCGCGAGCACCCCTTCGGACCCTGTACACTTTTACTCGGCCGGTCGGGGACAGCAATGATCTCCAAGCCGGTCATGGTGGGTGTAGCTCAGCTGGTAGAGCACCTGGTTGTGGTCCAGGATGCCGCGGGTTCAAGTCCCGTCACTCACCCTGGGTATTCAGCCGGTGGCCTCGAAAGAGGCCACCGGCTGAAGCGTTTTCAGCGCGCCGCTCAAGGTGGCGTCCGCGGGCCGCGGCTACCGTCGGCCGTATGGACGGTGGACACCGGGGATGGCGCGCGTGTGTGCTCAGCGGGGCGGTGTTCGCCGTCTGCATGGCCGGCACCACGCTGCCGACTCCCCTCTACCCCCTCTACCAGGACAAGTTCGGCTTCTCCGAGCTGACGGTCACCGTGGTGTACGCCCTGTACGCCTTCGCGGTGATCGGTGTGCTGCTGCTGGTCGGCAACGCCTCGGACTCCGTGGGCAGGCGCCCGGTGCTGCTGTGCGGCCTGGGCTTCGCGGCGTTGAGCGCGGTGTGCTTCCTGTGCGCCACCGGACTCGGCTGGCTGTACGCGGGGCGGCTGCTGTCGGGACTGTCCGCCGGGCTGTTCACCGGGGCCGCCACGGCGTACGTCATGGAGCTGGCGCCGGCGGGCGGCGCCTCCCGGGCCACGTTCGTGGCGACGGCCGCCAACATGGGCGGACTGGGCTGCGGTCCCCTGCTCTCGGGGGTTCTGGCGGAGTACGCTCCCTGGCCGCTGTACCTGCCGTTCGTCACCCACCTCGCCCTGGTGGCCGCCTCGGCCGCCGTCCTGCTGCGGCTCGCGGAGACGGTACGGGAACGGCAGCCGCTGCGCACCGTACGTCCGCAGCGGCCCGCATTGCCCCCGCAGGTGCGCGCGGTGTTCGGGCCCGCCGCCACCGCCTCCTTCGTCGGGTTCGCCCTGTTCGGGGTGTTCACCTCGGTCAGCCCGGCCTTCCTCGCGGAGTCCCTGGACGTGGACGACCACGCCGTGAGCGGGCTGATCGTCGCGCTGGCCTTCTTCTCGTCGACGGCCGGGCAACTGGCGGTCGGCCGGGTCGGTGTGCGGCGCTCCCTCCCTCTGGGCTGCGCCGGGCTCCTCGCCGGTCTGGCGCTGCTCGCCGGCGCGTTGCGCTGGGACCAGATGCCCCTGCTGATCGCCAGCGCGCTCGTCGGGGGAGTCGGCCAGGGCCTGGCGTTCCGCGGTGCCCTGGCCGGCGTGGCCGGGGCGGCTCCCGAGCACGAGCGCGCGGCGGTGATCTCGACCCTGTTCGTGGTGGCCTACGCGGGTATCTCCCTCCCCGTGATCGGCGTCGGGCTGCTGACCGGCCCGATCGGCCTGGAGGGCGCGGGGCTGGTGTTCATCGCCTGCATGGCCGTCCTGGTCGTGACGGCGGCGGTGTATCTGCTGCGACGGCCGGCTCCGGCCCGCGTGTGAGGGCGGCGTGACCGATCGGCGGAGCCTGTACGACGGGGCTCGGTTCTTCCGCGTGTTCCTCTGCCGAGGGGCGCTCAGTCTGCGCCGGCTGCCTGACCTCGGCTCACGGGCCGCAGCTACGCCGTAGCCAACTCCCCTGCCACCGTGAACCGTTCACCCGGGTCGGGGCGAACGGCCCGTTCCGCCACCGCCCGTTGCTCCGCCGTGCCCCGCCGGGCGCTCCCGGTCACCCGCGTCCAGGAGGAGGCGGATCGTGCGCCCCAGGGCGTGGACCGTCCGGGCGGCCTCCGTGGCGTCCGGGAGCGGGTGGCCCCTCACGACGACGACCGGGACACCAGCTCCGTGGCGAGGACCATCTGCCGGCGCTCCAGGCCCCGGGACGCGAGCGGGCGGCGGTCGGCGACCTCGGTGAGCAGGAGGTCTGTCATCCGGCGGCCCATCTCCTCTATGGGCTGGCGGACGCTGGTCAGCGGCGGCTCCATGTGGCGGGCGATGGCGGAGTCGTCGTAGCCGACGAGCGCCACGTCATCCGGGATGCGGCGGCCGGCCTCGCGCAGCGCCTGGCGGGCGCCGGCCGCGGTGACGTCGGAGGCGGCGAACACTGCGTCGATGTCCGGGCGGCGCTCCAGCAGGGCCGCCATGGCCCGGCGACCGCCCTCCTCCGTGAAGTCCCCCGCCTCGATCAGCCCCTCGTCCACCACGTGACCGGCGTCGCCGATGGCCTCGCGGTAGCCGTCGACACGGCGCTGCGCACCGTAGACGTCGAGGCGGCCGGTGATGTGGGCTATGCGGCTCCGGCCCCGGGACAGCAGGTGCTCGACGGCCTGGCGGGCACCGCCGTAGTTGTCCGAGTCGACCGAGGGCAGGGTCTCCGCCGACGAGCGCGGGCCGCTGATCACCGCCGGGATCTCCAGCTGGGCCAGCAGGTCGGGCAGCGGATCGTCCGCGTGCACGGAGACCAGCAGGACACCGTCGACCCGGTGGGCGGCCAGGTACTGGGCGAGGCGGGCGCGTTCGCGGTCGCTGCCCGCGAAGATCAGCAGCAGTTGCATCGGCGTGTCGGACAGCGCCGCCCCGACGCCCTTCAGCATGTCCGAGAAGTACGGCTCCGCGAAGAACCTGGTCTCCGGCTCGGGCACGACCAGCGCGATGGCGTCCGTACGGTTGGCGGCCAGGGCGCGGGCCGCGGTGTTGGGGACGTAGCCGAGCTCCGCGACGGCCGCCTCGACGGCCGCGCGGGTCGCGTCGCTGACCCGGGGCGAGCCGTTGATCACCCGCGAGACGGTGCCGCGCCCGACACCGGCGCGCGCCGCCACCTCTTCGAGGGTGGGCCGGCCCCCGCTCCGGCCCCGCGCTCCGTGGCTTGCCATGGGCTCCGCCTTCCTTCGTGTGTCACGCTGGCTGGAATCTAACAGCCCCGTCAGAGCCGGTGCCCGCCCCTGCCGGCCAGGGCTTCCGGGGGCTCCGCTTCGGGCCGGGCGGGTCCTCCACGAGGGGCCCGGCGGCTGAAACGAGTCAGTCGCGCAAGCGCGCGAGCGCTCCCACGGGTCCAGTTAACAGCCCGATAACTGAACGCATCTCGCGGCGCTCGCTCCCTTGACACCCTCGCCCCGACCCGCAACCCTTCAACACATCACTGGTGGGAGCGCTCCCACGGTACCTGACACATACACATCCCGCACGTTCCCCGCCCGAGCCGCAGCGAGTAAAAAGGGCCCAACCACGCAGTTGGCCCGGGGGGTCGGCACGTCAGGGCAACAGGAGGACCTCAGATGCGAGCACGTAAGGCGGTAGTGCTGGCGGCCGTGGCGTCGCTGGGCGCCGGGCTGCTGGCCGGCTGTGCCGACGACGGCAAGGACGGGGAGAACTCGTCTCAGGGTGGCAGCGACGGCAAGACCAAGATCACCCTCGGGTTGTTCGGCAGCTTCGGGTTCGAGGAGGCCGGGCTCTACGCTGAGTACGAGAAGCTCAACCCGGACATCGACGTCCAGCAGACCGTGATCGAGCGGAACGAGAACTACTACCCGCCGCTGGTCAACCACCTCACCACGAACAGCGGCCTGCAGGACATCCAGGGCATCGAAGTCGGCAACATCAACGAGGTCGCGAACAACTACGCGGACAAGCTGGTGGACCTCTCCAAGTACGGCAAGGAGAGCGACTACCTGCCCTGGAAGTGGCAGCAGGCGACGACCGAGGGCGGCGAGACGATCGGCCTCGGCACCGACGTCGGCCCGATGGCCATCTGCTACCGCAAGGACATGTTCGAGGCGGCCGGTCTGCCCAGCGACCGCGAGGAGGTCGGCAAGCTGTGGGCCGGCGACTGGTCCAAGCTCGTCGAGGTCGGCAAGCGGTACAAGGCGAAGGCCCCGAAGGACACCACCTTCCTGGACTCCCCCGGCGGTCTGCTCAACGCGATCATCGGCAGTGAGAAGGAGCGCTTCTACGACTCCTCCGGAAAGGTCATCTACAAGTCGAACCCGGCCATCAAGTCCGCCTTCGACCTGACGGCCGAGGCCGGCGAGGAGGGACTGGTCGGAAACCAGACGCAGTTCCAGCCCGCCTGGGACACCACGATCGCCAACAGCAAGTTCGCCGCGATGTCCTGCCCGCCGTGGATGCTCGGCTACATCGAGAGCAAGTCGAAGCCCGAGAACGCCGGCAAGTGGGACGTGGCCGCGCCGCCGAAGGCCGGCAACTGGGGCGGTTCCTTCCTCGCCGTGCCCAAGTCGGGCAAGAACGCCGAGGAGGCCGCGAAGCTCGCCGCCTGGCTGACCGCGCCCGAGCAGCAGGCCAAGCTGTTCTCCAAGCGCGGCAGCTTCCCGAGCGCGCAGGCGGCGTACGACCTGCCGCTGGTGCAGGACGCGAAGAACAAGATGACCGGTGACGCCCCGATCGGCAAGGTCTTCGCGCCGCTCGCCGAGGAAAGCCCGATCCAGGTGATCGGCCCGAAGGACCAGATCATCCAGCAGGGCCTGACGGACAACGGCGTGATCCTCGTGACCCAGGGCAAGTCGCCCGAGGAGGCCTGGGACAACGCCGTCAAGACCATCGACAACAACCTGGAGAAGTGACCGGTATGGCCACCCGGCACGACACCGCCGCGCCCCCCGGTAAGGAGGGGGGCGCGGCCCCGGCCCGTCCGCCCGCCGAGGTGCCCGCGGAGGTCGCGCGGAAGCGGGCCCGGCTCTCCCGCCGCTGGCAGCGGGACATGCGCTGGAGCCCGTACGCGTTCGTCTCGCCGTTCTTCCTGCTCTTCGCCGCGTTCGGGCTGTTCCCGCTGATCTACACGGCGTGGGCCTCGCTGCACTCGGTGGAGCTGACCGCGCCCACCGACATGGAGTGGGCGGGCCTGCGCAACTACACCCGGATCTTCGACGACGACTTCTACTGGAACGCGGCGAAGAACACCCTGACCATCGGGCTCATCTCCACCGTCCCGCAGTTGATGATGGCGCTGGGCATCGCCCACATCCTCAACTACCGGCTGCGGGCCTCGACGTTCTACCGCGTCGCGATGCTGGCGCCGTACGCCACGTCGATCGCGGCGGCCTCCCTGGTCTTCGTGCTGCTCTTCGGCCGTGACTACGGCATGATCAACTGGGCGCTGGACCTGGTGGGTGTCGACAAGGTCGACTGGCAGAACGACAAGTGGCCCTCGCAGATCGCCGTGTCCTCGATCGTCATCTGGCGCTGGACCGGCTACAACGCGCTGATCTATCTGGCCGCGATGCAGGCGATTCCGCAGGATCTGTACGAGTCGGCGGCTCTGGACGGGGCGAACCGCTGGCAGCAGTTCCTCAACGTCACGCTGCCCTCGCTGCGTCCGACGATCCTGTTCACCTGTGTGGTGTCGACGATCGGCGCCTCCCAGCTGTTCGGTGAACCGCTGCTGTTCGACGCCAACAAGGGCGCGTCCGGTGGTGCCCAGCACCAGTTCCAGACGCTCGGCCTGTACATGTACGAGCAGGGCTGGGTGAACCAGCACCTGGGGCGTGCCTCCGCGATCGCCTGGACGATGTTCCTGATCCTGATCGTGATCGGCATCGTCAACTACGTCATCTCGCGCCGGCTGCGCGCCAGTAGTTAGGAGACCCAGCCGTGACGACGACTTTGACGAAACCCCCGGCCGACGCGGCGCCGGAGCCGCACAAGCGCAGGCGCGGTCTGAAGGCGGCGCGTGCGGGCGGCCAGCATCACGCCGGGCCCGTGGCGTACCTGATCCTCGCGGTGTTCACCATCGTCTCGCTGTTCCCGCTGGTGTGGACGGCGATCGCCGCCTCGCGTGACAACCAGCGGCTCGCGCAGACGCCGCCGCCGTTCTGGTTCGGTTCCGGGCTGCTGGACAAGCTGGAGATCGCCTGGAACGACGCCAATCTGGGCGAGGCGTTCCTCAACACCACGATCGTGGCGGGCGTTTCGGCGCTGACCATCGTCTTCCTGTCGACGATCGCCGGTTTCGCCTTCGCCAAGCTGCGCTTCCGGGGCCGGGGCGCCCTGATGCTGATCGTGATCGGCACGATGATGGTGCCGCCGCAGCTCCAGGTGATCCCGCTGTACATGATGGTTGCGAAGCTGGACTGGACCGACCAGTTGCAGGCGGTCATCCTCCCGTCGCTGGTGAGCGCGTTCGGCGTGTTCTTCATGCGGCAGTACCTGCTCCAGGCGCTGCCCGACGAGATCATCGAAGCGGCCCGGGTGGACGGCGCGAGCAGCTGGCGGGTGGTCTGGCACGTGGTGTTCCCGACCGCGCGTCCGGCCATGGCCGTGCTGGGCATGCTGATGTTCGTCCAGACCTGGAACGACTTCCTCTGGCCGTTCCTCGTCCTGACCCAGACCGGCAACCCGACGGTCCAGGTCGCCGTCGCCGGACTCGGCCGCGGCTACACGCCCGACCAGTCCCTGATCATGGCGGGCGCGCTGCTGGGCACGCTGCCGCTGCTGCTGGTCTTCGCGATCTTCGGCAAGCAGATCGTGGGCGGCATCATGCAGGGCGCCGTCAAGGGCTGATCTCTTCCCGGGGGCCGGGCCAGCGCCGCTCCGGCCCCTGTTCTTCCTTCCCCTCCCCTCCCCCTCCACCTGTCGGTCTCACGACCCCCCTGGGAGCGCTTCCATGCCTGACTCCGAGAACCCGGCCACTCCGGTGACCTTCCCCCCTGCCTTCCTCTGGGGCGCGGCGACGTCCGCGTACCAGATCGAGGGGGCGGTGCGGGAGGACGGCCGTACGCCGTCGATCTGGGACACCTTCAGCCATACGCCCGGCAAGACGGCCGGTGGCGAGCACGGTGACATCGCTGTCGACCACTACCACCGCTACCGCGACGACGTGGCGCTGATGGCGGAGCTGGGTCTGGGTGCCTACCGCTTCTCCGTCTCCTGGTCGCGGGTACAGCCCACCGGCCGGGGCCCGGCCGTCCAGAAAGGCCTGGACTTCTACCGCCGGCTCGTGGACGAGCTGCTGTCCAAAGGCATCAAGCCGGCCGTCACCCTCTACCACTGGGACCTGCCGCAGGAGCTGGAGGACGCGGGCGGCTGGCCGGAGCGGGACACGGCGTACCGGTTCGCCGAGTACGCGCAGATCGTCGGCGAGGCGCTCGGCGACCGCGTGGAGCACTGGATGACGCTCAACGAGCCGTGGTGCGCCGCGTTCCTCGGGTACGCCTCCGGGGTCCACGCCCCCGGCCGTACGGACCCGCTCGCCTCGCTGCGTGCCGCGCACCATCTGAACCTCGCGCACGGCCTGGGCGCCTCGGCCCTGCGGTCGGTGATGCCGGCCCGCAACCAGGTGGCGATCGCCCTCAACTCGGCTGCGGTGCGGCCGCTTTCGCAGGACCCGGCAGACCTGGCCGCGGCCCGCAAGATCGACGACCTGGCCAGCGGCGTCTTCCACGGACCGATCCTGCACGGCGCCTACCCGGAGTCGCTGTACGTGGCGACAGCCGGTGTCACGGACTGGGACTACGTCCTCGACGGCGACCTGGCGCTGATCAACCAGCCGCTGGACGCACTGGGCCTCAACTACTACACGCCGTCGCTGGTGTCCGCGGCGGACCCGGCCGCCAAGGGGCCCCGGGCGGACGGGCACGGGGCGAGCGAGCACTCGCCGTGGCCTGGCGTGGACGACGTGGCCTTCCACCAGACGCCGGGCGACCGCACCGAGATGGGCTGGACGATCGACCCGACCGGCCTGCACGAGCTGATCATGCGCTACTCCCGGGAGGCACCGGGCCTGCCGCTGTACATCACCGAGAACGGCGCGGCCTACGACGACAAGATCGACTCCGACGGCCGGGTGCACGACCCGGATCGGGTCGCCTACCTCCATGGCCACCTGTCGGCGGTCCGCCGCGCGATCGCCGACGGCGCCGACGTCCGCGGCTACTTCCTGTGGTCCCTGCTGGACAACTTCGAGTGGGCGTACGGCTACGGCAAGCGCTTCGGCGCGGTGTACGTGGACTACGCGACGCTGGAACGCACGCCGAAGACGAGCGCCCTCTGGTACGGGCAGACGGCCCGGACGGGTGCGCTGCCGGAGGTGGGGGCGGTCTGACCCACGGGGGAACGGGGGGCGGGGCGCGGCACGCATAGGGGAGTGCCGCGCCCCGCAGTGCCTCGGCGGCGGGCGCCCGACAGGATGCGGCGGGTGGTCCGCTCGAACTGGCGCTGGAGCGCGAAGTACACGATCAGGGTCGGGATCGCGGTGAGCAGGGCGCCGGCGGCTACCAGGTTGGGGTCGGTGAAGTACTGGCCGGAGAGGTTGTTCAGCGCCGAGGTGATCGGCATGTTCTCGCCGGTGGAGATGAGGACGATGGCCCGGAAGACGTCGTCGCAGATCCAGATGGAGAGCAGGGTGGCGAGGGCGGCCATCGCGGGCTTGCACGGGGGCAGCACGATCTGCCAGTACAGGCGCCAGACGGAGGCGCCGTCGACCAGGGCGGCCTCGGTCAGCTCGTGCGGCAGGGAGCGCATGGGCAACCCGGGAGCGCTCAGCGGGACCGGGAGCGGCTGTATACGGCAGCGATCCTGCGGGGGCGGCGGCGCCGCATCTGCCGGTGCCCGCTGCTCGCGGGCGCGCGGCCGTCCAGCTGGATCCAGATCCGCACCTCGGTGCCACCGAGCACCGAGGAGCCGATCCGTACGTCTCCGCCGGTGGACTCCGCGAGCCGGCGCACGATGTCCAGGCCGAGCCCGGTCGAGCCGTCGCTCCCGGAGCCCCGGCCCCGCGCCATCGCGGCCTCGGGATCGGGTATGCCGGGACCCGCGTCGGAGACGAGGACGATCACCGCGTCCTCGCCGTTGTGCAGGTCGACCGCGAAGGCGGTGCCCTCCGCGGTGTGCCGGAAGACGTTTCCGAGCAGCGCGTCGAGCGCGGCGGCCAGGTCGGCGCGGGCCACGGGTATGCGCACCGGCCGGTCGGCCCCGGCCACCCGCCACTTACGGCCCTCGTCCTCCGCGAGCGCCGACCAGAACGCCATCCGCTCCCGGACCACCTCGGCCGCGTCGCATCCGGCGCCCGGACCGGCCGCGGCCGTCTGCGGCTTGGCCTCCCGGGCCGTACGGATGATGGTGTCGACCTCGCGCTCCAACTGCTCCACCGCCGAGCGGGTCTGCTCGGCCGCCGGGCCCTCGCCGAGCGAGGCCGTGTTCAGCCGCAGCACGGTCAGGGGCGTCCGCAGCCGGTGGGACAGATCGGCAGCCAGCTCCCGCTCGTTCGCCAGGAGCTGGACGACCTGATCGGCCATCGAGTTGAACGCGGCCGCCGCGAGCCGCAGTTCGGTCGGGCCGTCCTCGGGCACGCGGGCGCCCAGCCGGCCCTCCCCCAGGTCGTGCGCCCCCTCGACCAGGCGCTTGGCGGGCCGGACCATGCGGACGCCCAGCCGGTCGGCGACCGCGACCGAGCCGAGGACCAGCGCCACCCCGACCGCGGCGAGCACCGCGAAGGCCGTGCCCACGCCGTTGGTGACGTCGGACTCCGGCACGTACACCTCGACGACCGCGATCTTGCCGGTGCTGAGCGCGACCGGCTGGAGCAGCGTCGAGCCGCCGGCGACGCCGGTGGTGGAGGCGCGGCCCAGTTTCCGCACGGCCGCGATGTCCTCCCCGGCGGCGCGCCGGCGCCCGAGTGCGAGGGCCTCCTGGCCGTCGCCGGCCGGGAGGTGCACGGCCATCCCGGCGTCGGAGCCGGCGGAGGCGACGACCCGCTCGAGCTGGTCGCGGTCGGTGGTGATGGACAGGGCGGGGGCGACGGCCGCGGCCTCCCGCTCGGCGTTGGAGAAGGCACGGTCGCGGGCCATCTCGCGGATGACGAGCCCGAGCGGCACCGCGAAGGCGACCACGACCATGGTGGTCACCGCCAGCGACACCTTGACCAGGGCCCATCTCATCGGGGAGCCCCCGCCCCCGGAGGTTCGAGCTTCACACCCACGCCCCGCAGGGTGTGCAGATAGCGCGGGCTGGCCGCCGTCTCGCCCAGTTTCCTGCGCAGCCAGGACAGATGGACGTCGATGGTCTGGTCGTCGCCGTACGACTGCTGCCACACCTCGGCGAGCAGTTCCTTGCGGGGGACGACGACGCCGGGTCTGCGGGCCAGGAAGGCGAGCAGGTCGAACTCGCGGCGGGTGAGGTCGAGCCGCGCGCCGTCCAGCTCGGCCTGACGGCGCAGCGGGTCGACGGTCAGGCCGCCGACCCGGATCACGGGGCACGGCTCCTCTTCTCCGGCGCCGGAGCGGGCGCGGCGCAGCACGGCCGCCATGCGGGCCGAGAGGTGCTCGACCGAGAAGGGTTTGGTCAGGTAGTCGTCCGCCCCGGCGTTCAGCAGCCGGACGATCTCCGTCTCGTCGTCCCGGGCCGTGGCGACGATCACCGGCACGTCCGTGATCCCGCGCAGCATCTTCAGGGCCTCGGACCCGTCGAGATCGGGCAGTCCGAGGTCCAGGATCACCACGTCGAAGCGGACATGGGCGACCTCGCGCAACGCCTCCAGCGCCGTCCCGACACTGCGCACGGTGTGCGAGGCGTCGGTCAGGTGCCGGATGAGCGCCGAGCGTACGAACTGGTCGTCCTCGACCACGAGCACACTTGCCATGCGCCGCACCGTACGCCATCTCGAACAGCCGGGTGCGGGCCTGTGGACAACTCCCCGGCTGGGGACAACGGACCCTCGCGCCAACCCGTTTGCGGGCAACGCGTGGGACGCGTGAGGCAGTATGGGCCGCGATGCGCAGAGGACTCGTACACGTACTGGCCTGGCTGCTCGCCACGGGCGCGGCGGTCACGTTGTCGTGGTGGGGTGTCCACACGGTGATGGCGGGAACGGCCTACGATCCGCCGCGCGCCCTGCCCATCAGGGCCGCCGACGCGTTCACGCAGGAGCCGAAGGCGCTGGCCACGCCGCCGGAACCGACACCTCCGCCGAAGCGGCGGGAGCCGAGCACGCCTGCGGCGGCCACGTCGGGGAAACCCAGCCCCTCCCCCACACCCTCGTCCTCCTCCGGCACCGCCGCCCCCGCCGCCCCCGGCCGGGTCAAGAGCTACGACACCGACGGCGGCCGGGCGGTCTTCGACCTGGGGAAGGCCTCTGCCTCGCTCGTCTCGGCGACACCCGGGGCGGGCTGGTCGATGCAGGTGTGGAAGACGGAGTCGTGGATCCGCGTGGAGTTCTCCTCGGGCGCGGACCGGGTGTCGGTGTTCTGCACGTGGCACGACGGGCCGCCGCGGGTGGAGATCGGGACCTACTGAGTGCCGTACGCGGTCGTCGGGACCGCCGGGGTGCCCTATGCGGTCATCTGAACACCGACGCGGGCGGCGCGGGCGACGCCACCGCCGCGGTGTCCGTGACGGGCGGGGCCCCACCGGTGAAGTCCGTAAGCGTCCTGCCGTGCTCGACCCGGGCGGGGTGCGGGTCGGAGGCGGCGAGGCGGGTCAGCTCGGCGATGGGCAACGGGTGGTCGGAGGCGACCAGCACGGCGTTCCCGAAGCGCTTGCCGCGCAGCACCGCCGGGTCCGCGATCAGCGCGAGCTGTGCGAAGCGGGCGGCGGCGGTGGCGATCTGGCCGCGCAGGTGGGCGAGCGGCGGTCCGTCGGCGAGGTTGGCGGCGTAGACACCGCCGGGCCTGAGGGCTCTGCGCACGTCGTCGAGGAACTCGGTCGAAGTGAGGTGGGCCGGTGTCCGGGCCCCGCTGAACACGTCGGTGATGACGAGGTCGGCCCAGCCGTCCGGCACCTTGGCGAGGCCCTCGCGGGCGTCGGCGGAGCGCACCCGTATGCGCGCGTTCGGATCCAACGGCAGCTCGCGGCGGACCAGTTGGACGAGGGTGCGGTCCCGTTCGACGACCTGCTGGGTGGCGCGGGGCCGGGTGGCGGCGACGTAGCGGGCGAGGGTGAGCGCGCCGCCGCCGAGGTGCACGGCACGCACCGGCCGGCCGGGCGGGGCGACGAGGTCGATCACGTGCCCGAGGCGGCGCTGGTACTCGAAGGACAGGTACGCCGGGTCGTCCAGGTCGACGTGCGACTGCGGGGCGCCGTCGATCACCAGGGTCCAGGCCCGGGCCCGCTCGCGGTCGGGGATCAGTTCGGCGAGCCCGCCGTCGACGCTCTCGACGACGGCCTCCGCACCGGTCTGCCTGCGCCGGCCGCCCTTGGACTTTCCCATGGGGTCATTATCGGGGTGGGCTGTTAAGCAGGGCGTACGCTCCCGCCGCCCGGCGTCCGGGGCGCCTCAGCGGCAGCTGTCCGCCGCCTTGATCATCCGGGCGGCCTCCCCCAGGGCCTCGCGCAGCACCGCGGGGTCGGTCGCGAGGTCGGCCTCGCCGGGTGGCAGCAGCCAGTCCGAGCCCGCCACGGGAGGCTCGGGCGCCAGGTGCGGTCCGCGTCCGCCGGTCTCCGTGCAGGTGCTCCCCGGCACGTCCCACGCGGCGGCCGTCCCCGGCGGCACCAGGAAGCCCAGGGTGTCGCCGCCGTCGTCGTGCAGTACGGGTCCCACCACGTCCCCTGGTCCGCGCCGCAGGATGTCGACCGCCTCCAGCCCCTGCCGCGCCGGCACCGTCACCACATCGCAGCCGGCCGCCGGCGCACCCGGCGGCGTACGAGGATCGTTGATCCGGCTGGTCTGCATCCCGGCCTCCACCACGAAAACCCCTGCTTGGACGAGCGGTCGGAAGTCGGGGGCCTCCCGGTCCGCAGGTATCAACGCGGCAGTCCGGCAACGGCTACGGCACACGTCAGCCGCAAAGGATGGCACTTCATGGCAGATCACGGATGAGATATCCGGTTTGTAGCCAAACCCAGCGTGGCGACTCCATCACAGCAGGTACGTTCTTGCCCGCCGGACACGGGACCGACCATGCGGACACCTCGCACCAAGTCACCTCGGATCCGGCATGGTTCGACGGTTCGCACGGGAGGACCCGGCCATGGCGTCGTCAACGCTGACCTCGTCTCAACCCAACCGGCCGCCACGGCCGAACCTCGCCTTCCGGCGACTGCGCGGACAGCGCTCGCCGGCCGAGTTCGCCGCGGCGATCCGCCGGGCCGGGCTCGAGATCGGCGAGCAGGTCAGCTGTGACGCGCGGTACATCGGCCGGGTCGAGGCGGGCGAGATCCGCTGCCCCAACTACGCGTACGAACGGGTGTTCCTGCACATGTTCCCAGGCCGCACGCTCACCGACCTGGGGTTCGCGCCCCGCTCGTCGGTACGCGGACGCCGGGCGCGCGACATCGAGGACGCGCCCCTGACGCGCACCGCGAACCCGGCGAACGCCACGCGTGAGACCAGCGGGGCACGCGAGCCGTATGAAACGCAGAACCCGTACGACCCGCACCACCCGCACGACACCGACGAGGAGAGCGACGTGCTACGTCGCGCGTTCATGACCGGAGGCGCCACGGTGGCGGCCGCCTCACTGGGGCCTGTCGGCCTCGCCCTCGACGCCGCGGCGGCACAGCGCCCCGTGCACCGCGCCGGGGCGAGCGACGCGGGTGCCCTGGAAGAAGCCGTCCGCCGGATCCGGCTGCTCGACGACCGGCACGGGGCCGACGGCCTCTACCGCCGCGCCGCCGCCCCGCTGCGCGCCGCCTACGCCCTGCTGGACGCCGGAACGACCCGGCAGACGACGGCGGACCGGCTCTACTCGGGCGCCGGTGAACTGGCCATCTCCGTGGGCTGGCTGGCCCACGACTCGGGGCGGTTCGACGATGCCCGCTCCCATTACGCGGAGGCCCTGGCGACCGCCCGGATGACCGGCGACCCGGGTCTGGAGGCGCACGCCTTCTGCAACACGGCGTTCCTCGCGCGGGACGCGGGCCGGCCGCGCGAGGCGGTCCGGGCGGCCCAGGCCGCGCAGCGCGTCGCCCGGCCCGTGGGCTCGGCCCGGCTGATGTCGCTGCTCGCGCTGCGCGAGGCCGGCGGCTGGGCGGGGCTCGCCGACCGCGTCGGCTGCGAGCAGGCACTGGCCCGGGCGCAGGCCTTCTTCGAACGGGGCCGCTCGGACGCCGACCCCGAGTGGATGAGCTTCTACGGGGAGGCCGAACTGGAGGGCCTGGAGGCGCAGTGCTGGTCCACGCTCGGCGACTGGCCCCGGGCGGCCCGGCACGCACGGCGGGCCGCCGGGCTGCAGGATCCGCACTTCACGCGGAACATCGCCCTGTACACGGCGGAGCTGGCGGACGACCTCGCGCGCGGCGGCAGGCCGGACGAGGCGGCGGTGGCGGGGATGCGGGTGCTGGATCTGCTGGAGGAGGTCCAGTCGTCGCGCGTCCAGACCATGCTGGCGGCGACGGCGCGGGTGCTGCTGCCGCATCGCCGGGCTTCGGGGATCTCGGCGTTCCTGGAACGGCACGCCTCCGCGCCCCGGACGGCCTAGGCCAGGTGCCCGAGGTCGTTCCAGCTCTCGATCGCCGGCTCCCCGTAGGCCCAGCCCAGCACCGACAGCGACGTCGGGTTCAGCCTGATCCGGGCCGCGAAGTCGATCGGGAGGCCCAGCCAGCGCGCCCCGATGGAGCGCAGGATGTGCCCGTGGGCGAAGACCAGGACGTCACGGTCCTCGGAGCGGGCCCAGGAGACCACCTCGTCGGCCCGGGCCGTGACCTCGGCGAGCGACTCCCCGCCCGGGACACCGTCGCGCCAGATCAGCCAGCCGGGCCGGACGGCCTGGATGTCCGCGGGGGTCATGCCCTCGTACGTTCCGTAGTCCCACTCCAGCAACGCGTCCCAGGTACGCGCGCGGTCGCCGAACCCGGCCAGTTCGCAGGTCTCACGCGCGCGTACCAGCGGGCTGGTGCGCACCTCGACGCCGGCCAGGCCCTCGTACGGCGCCCGGTGCAGGCGCTCGCCGAGCTGCTTGGCGCCGCGCCGGCCCTCCTCCAGGAGCGGCACGTCCGTCCTGCCCGTGTGCTTGCCGGACAGGGACCACTCGGTCTGTCCGTGGCGGGCCAGCAGGATACGCGCGGCCATGGGGCACCTTTCCGGAAGAACAACGCAAGGGGAACACCTCCATCATCGCGCACGCCCGCCGCGGGCAACCCGGGGGGCGATCTCTGCGTCTTCGAGGGCCGGAGGCGCTCCCCAAGGGCGCGCGCCCACGCCGTAAAGTGGCACGGCCGACCGGGCTACGCGTGAAGACGAAGGGGGAGGACGATCGGATGCCGCACACCGAGACACCGGCCACCGAGGCGGCCCCCGCGCGCAGGCTGCGCTGGTGGACCGAGCTGCCGCTGATACTGCTGGTGTACGCGTGCTACTCGGCCGGCCGGCTCCTCGCCCGCGGCGACGTCTCCGGCGCCGTCGACCACGGCCTGACGATCCTGCGTTTCGAGAAGGCGCTGTATCTCAACCTCGAGCACCCGCTCAACCGCCTCTTCACGCGCGAGGCCTGGATAGGCATACCCGCCGACTTCTGGTACGCGTCGCTGCACTACCTGGTCACACCGGCCGTCCTGGTGTGGCTCTTCCGCTCCCGGGCCGTGCGCTACCGCGCCGCGCGCACCTGGCTGATGACGTCAACCCTCATCGGCCTGATCGGCTTCACACTGCTGCCGACCTGCCCGCCCCGGCTCCTGGACGCGAGCCACGGCTTCGTGGACACGATGGCGCAGTACAGCTCGTACGGGTGGTGGGGCGGCGCGGCGAGCGCACCGCGCGGCATGGGGGACATGACGAACCAGTACGCCGCCATGCCGAGTCTGCACGTGGGCTGGGCTCTGTGGTGCGGAGTGATGCTGTGGCGCTTCGGCGGTACGCGCGCGGCGAAGACGGCGGGTGTCGCCTATCCCCTGATCACGACGATCGTGGTCATGGGTACCGCCAACCACTACTTCCTCGACGCGGCCGCGGGCGCGGCCGTCATGGGTGTCGGCCTGCTGCTGGCTCCCGCCGTGATGCGCACCGCGGACCGGGTCAAGGCACGGTTCGTGCCGTCGGTCGCACCGGTCGCGGCGGACTCTTCCGCCACAGGTTCCTCGATTGTCAGTGCCGGATGCCAGACTTCCGCGGGTGAGCGAATTCCACGGCAGCGCGAGTCGCGGTTCGGAGCGGGAGCCGAGCCGGGTGCCTCTCCCAAGGACGCGGGGGACGGCGCTCCGGCACCGGCTCGCTGAGCTGCGCGGCCCCGACGTACCCGCGAAGGCACTGGACGCGCGCGCTCTGGCGGCGCTGGCCGCCAACCCCGGTTGTGCGCGGCGCGCGATCCTCGACGGCGCCGGGGTGAACAAGGCGGCGCTGGCCAGCGCGCTGGGTTCGCCGTCGGCTTTCGGGCAGTCGCAGTTCGCGCTCACCAGAGGCAACGCCTTCGAGGCGAAGGTCAAGGCCGACGGCGGCGCGGAGCTGCTGCGGCTGGTGCACGAGAAGCTCGACCGGTCCGCCGAGCCGCCCGCCGACGCGCGCGTGCCCGACCTGACGGCGACCGGCCCCCAGGGGCGCACGGCCCGTACGGAGCTGGAGCTGCGGGGGGCCGCCGCGCACCCGGGCGCGTGGACGCTGCTCGACCATCCGATGCTCGCGCTGGACGTCGCGGGCTCCCCCGCGTTCCTGGAGCCGGACGCGGTGGTGGTGCATCCGGACGGCAGCTGGACGGTCGTGGAGATCAAGTCCTTCCCCCTGCTGGACGGTTCTGCGGACCCGGCGAAGGTCGGCGCGGCGGCCCGGCAGGCGGCGGTGTACGTGCTGGCGCTGGAGGAGGTCGCGGCACGGCTCGGCGCGGAGCCGGAGGAGGCCGCCGGTACCGAAGGGCCGAGCGCGGCCGTCCCTCCGGCACCGGCTGAAGCGCCCCGCACTCGGAGTGGCCAGGACACGGCTGCCGCCCCGCGTGTGCGGCACCGGGTGCTGCTCGTCTGCCCCAGGGACTTCTCCAACCTGCCGGCCGCGTCCGCCGTCGACATCCGCAAGCAGCGGGCGGTGACGGCCCGCCAGCTGGCCCGGCTGACCCGCATCGAGGACATCGCCGACGCGCTCCCCGAGGGCACGTGCTTCTCGCCCGAGCTGCCCGCCGAGGAGCTGACGGCGGCCGTGGAGTCGGTCCCGGCGACGTACGCGCCCGAGTGCCTGTCCGCGTGCGAGCTGGCCTTCCACTGCCGTACCCGGTCCCGCCAGGCGGGCGCGGTGACCTCGCTCGGGCGTCCGGTCCGGGCGGAGCTGGGCGGTCTGACGACCGTGGAGGAGGTCCTCGCGGCCGCGCGCGGCGAGGCGGGCGATCCCGGCGACCCGGCCGTGGCGGCCCTGCGGCGGGCGGCCGCCCTGCGCGCCGAGGCACTGGAGGCGGCGTGTCGCTGATCTCCACCCTGGCCCGCCTCGAAGCGGTCAGCACGGGCCGTGCCCAGCCCGCCGCCACCGTCCGGCACCGGCGTCTCGGCGACCGCCCGCTGGTGTTCGTGCCGCTGACCACCGCCGGTGAGGCCGGCGCCCCGCTTGGTGCGCTGGTCGGCACCGACCGGGACGCGCCGCGTCTGCTGGCCGTACCGCAGCCCCGCGACCGCGACCTCAGGTTCGCTTTCCTGGCCGAACTGGCCGGCGTCGTGCTGCCGTACGTCGACTCGTTCGCCGAGGCCGTGGAAGCCGCCGAGCGCACCGAGACCGACCCGGAGACCGGCAAGCGCGTCAAGGTCGAGGTCGACCTGTGCACGGACGCGCCGCAGTTGATCGTGCCGAGCCGTGCGGGCATCGACCTGGTGCGGCTGCTCGGGCGCTCGACGCGGTTCCGGCGTACGGCGGAGCAGGATCCGGAGGCCCCCTCTCCGGCGCCGCCGCGGGTACCGCTGCTCGGGCGGTGGCTGACGCACTTCGGGGAGCGGGCCCGGGTGCCCGGCTCCTCCCTGCTGCTGGCGATGACCGACGTCCTGGGCCGGCACTGGGTGACCGGTCAGTCCACCCTGGAGGACCAGCACCTGGGGGCGCTGCTCGCCTGGATCGACCCGCCGGAGGGCCTCACCGGCGCCGAGGCGGCGCTGCGGGCCGAGCTGGAGCGGGACGCGCGGGGTCAGTTGACGTGCCCGCCGGCCGGTCCGGCCACCGACCCGGCGTTCGACAACAAGCTGCTCGCCCCGGCCATCGAGCGCTACGACCGTGCCCGCACCGCTCTCGCCGCCGCCGAGGACGGCCTGGAGGCCGACGACCGGCTCGGTGCGCTGACCGCCGCCGAGCGGGAGATCCGCGACCTGGTGCTCAGCCGCACCCGGCCCACCTGGGACGCGGTCTGGCGGGGCCTGGACCTGCTGCGGGCGCTGCCCGAGGGGGCGCGGGTCGAGGAGCGGTGGACCCGTGACCGCTGGTCGTTCACCGGCCACCGGGACCGGGTGCTGGCCGGTGAGCCTCCGCAGCCGCGACGCGACGACGCGGTCACCGCGGCCGGCAAACTCGCCACGCGCGAGCGCGAACAGGCCCGGCTGGAGGCGCAGGAGGCCCTCGACGACCCGCTGGTGATGGCGGGGCGGCGGCTGTCCGGGGAGGCCTTCGCGGGTGAGGTCACCGACGTCGTGATGGCGTACAGCGACGGCAAGCGGCCCAGCCCGCGCCCCCTGGTCACGGTGCGCACGGACGACCGGCCGCATCTCGGCGGGCGGACGAAGGTGTACCGCTCGCTGGGCGGGAAGCCGCAGTCGGCCGAGTTCGTCGCGGACGAGGAGGACGGCGCCCATGTCGTGCTGCGGGTCCTCGACAAGATGGGCCGTGGCAAGGAGCCCGAGCCGGGTTCGGTGCCGGAGAAGGGCGACCGGGTCTGCTTCACGCTCTTCGAGCACGAGCAGCGGGGCGGTGCGAAGCTGCCCGACCCGGAGGAGACGCCGTGGACGCACGGCGGGCCGCCCGGTGAGCTGACTCTGGAGGCGGCCGACCCGGTGACCGAGGAGGATGTGCTGTGACGACGGTCTTCGATCCCGCTGCCGCCGCGACACAGGCCACCGACGCGATCCTGCACGACACACTGCACGGCACCGCGCGCGGTGTCGTCGTGGACTCCCCGCCGGGCGCGGGCAAGTCCACACTGGTGGTCCGCGCCGCGCTGGAACTGGCCGAGGCGGGCCGCTCGTTGATGGTGGTGGCGCAGACCAACGCCCAGGTCGACGACCTGGTCCTGCGGCTCGCCGAGAAGAACCCCGGTCTGCCGGTGGGCCGGCTGCACAGCAGCGACTCCGACCCGTACGACAGGGCGCTCGACGAGCTGCCGAGCGTACGCACGTCGGCCAAGGCGGCCGACCTCGCCGGACTGGCCGTGGTGCTCTCGACGGCGGCGAAGTGGGCGCACGTCAAGGTCGACGAACCGTGGCGGCACGCGATCGTCGACGAGGCGTACCAGATGCGCTCGGACGCGCTGCTCGCCGTGGCCGGGCTGTTCGAGCGGGCGCTGTTCGTGGGCGACCCGGGGCAGCTCGACCCGTTCGCGATCGTGGGCAGCGAGCAGTGGGCCGGCCTGGCGTACGACCCGTCGGCCTCGGCGGTGACGACCCTGCTGGCGCACAACCCGGACCTGCCCCAGCACCGCCTGCCGGTCTCCTGGCGGCTCCCGGCCTCCGCGGCGCCCCTGGTCTCGGACGCGTTCTACCCGTTCACGCCGTTCCACAGCGGCACCGGCCCCGGCGACCGGACCCTGGGCTTCGCCGTGCCGTCGGACGGCTCGGGCCCCGACCGGGTGATCGACGAGGCGGCCGAGTCGGGCTGGGGCCTGCTGGAGCTGCCCGCCCGGCACACCCCCCGCACGGACCCGGAGGCGGTCCGGGCGGTGGCGACGGTGGTACGGCGCCTGCTGGACCGGGCGGGCGCGGCGACCTCGGAGCGCTCCCGGGTCCCCTCCGCGCTGACCGCCGACCGGATCGCCGTCGGCACGGCCCACCGGGACCAGGCGGCCGCGGTCCGCGCGGCCCTGGCCGTTCTCGGCGTCACGGACGTGGTCGTGGACACGGCAAACCGGCTGCAGGGCCGCGAGTACGACGTCACGGTGGTCCTCCACCCTCTCTCCGGCCGCCCCGACGCCACGGCCTTCCACCTGGAGACGGGCCGCCTCTGCGTCCTGGCCTCCCGCCACCGCCACGCCTGCATCGTGGTCTGCCGGGCGGGGGTGACCGACCTGCTGGACGACTATCCCTCGACGGAGCCGGTGCAACTGGGGACGGTGGTGAAGTTCCCGGACGGGTGGGAGGCGAATCACGCGGTCCTGGCACACCTGGCGCACCACCGGGTGACGTGGCAACCATGACCGGCGCCCTCGGGCACACCCGCCCGCTCCACCGGCCGGAGGAACCGGCCGGAGGAACCGGCCGGAGGAACTGGCCGGAACCCGGTGCTCCGGGAAGCCGTGACGAACGCCGGGTGGTGGGGCAGCCGTATCCACTACCGCGATGCCCACTTGCGCGCCCGCGAGACAATGGACGGTGGCCCACTCCACCGGGAGGGTCAGCGCGATGTACGAGGAGGAGAAGACATGGCGGAGCCCACGCCGCGTCGGAACGAACCGCGGCTACGCCCCGCGCCCCTGCTCTTCGAGCCTGCGGAGGCGGCCTCCGACCCTGAGCACTTCTTCGACCTCGAGTCGATCGACGACCCCCGGGCCCTGCTGGCCCGGGCGACGGAGCTGACGCTGGCGTTCCGGGCCGCGGCGGACCGGGCGGTGGAGTTCCAGGCGATGGCGGCGGCGCAACTGGCCGATCCGCGGAGGTTCGACCGGCTGACGACGGCGGACATCGCCGAGCGGGCCGAGTGGACCGAGGACTACGCCAAGAAGATGGTCGAGTTCGGGCGGGATCTGATGCGGGGGGACGCCGAGGGCCGGGGGCCCGCCGGCCCGGCGTGAGACGGTCCCTGCCCACCGACCTCATCCCGATCGTCTGGCATATGCCAGGCGGGCAAGATACTCCCTCCCACCCCCTCCTGTCCCGAATTCCCGCAACCCTCGGGAACCGGGCGCTCACGGCGGGTAGATCTGGATGCCATGAGCAGCACATGGAACGCCTCCGATGTCACCCCGGACGGGGCCGCCTGGCTCGCCTCGGCAGGAACGTATCCGCGAAGCACGCTCGCCCTCTGGGAGGAGCGGCCGGACGCGCCGGTCGTGCTGCCCTGCGGCTCGGTCTTCGACGTGGTCAGCGCGCCCGCGATGTTCGGCCGGCGGATGCTCGACCGGCTGTGGGAGGACGGCCCCGGCTCGGGACCGGTCGCGGAGTTCCGGGGCCGGATCCTGCTGTTCACCGCCCCGGGGACGGCTCAGCGGCTCCCCGCGCTGCTGGAGTGGGAGGAGTGGGGCGCGCGAGGCAGCCGGGAGACCACCCGCACGGACGCCGTACCGCCACTGCTGTGCCACGGCACCGGTGACGCGGTGACCGTCCCGGCACCGTCGGAGAGCACCTCCCCCACCCGCGCCGCCTCCCGCTGGCTCGTCGCCCCCGACACCCGTCAGCCCTGGCTTCCCGGCCCCGAGGTACTGCTCTGGGCCGCCGTCCGGGCGGCCCGCTCCGCGGTGCGGATTTCGATTTTTCCTCCCGCCGACCAGGATGCTAAGGTCTACGACGTCAGCAGGCGCCGCTAGCTCAGTTGGTTAGAGCAGCTGACTCTTAATCAGCGGGTCCGGGGTTCGAGTCCCTGGCGGCGCACAGACGGCGAAAGGCCCCCCGCGGGAGCGGGGGGCCTTTCGCATGCCCCAGAACCCGTCATCGCCCCACCGCGATCTTCACCGTCCACGCCCCCGAGGCCGTGCGCCCCTCCACCTTCACCCGCACCCCCTCCCCCGGCACCGTGAAGCTCTCCCCGATGCCGATCGGCGCGTCCGCGAGGGGCGGGTAGACGGAGTCCTCCCAGCACGCGTCGGTGCGCGGATGGGCGTCGATCACCTCGATGGGCCCGCCCCCGGACTGCGCTCCGCCCCGCACCCGGTACACGAGCACTCCCTGCCGGCAGGCGGCCACGTCGTTGCCCACCGGTCCCCGCACCTCGAAGGCGAGCACACTGTCGGGCCCCGTCCGCACCACCGCGAGCTTGACCCCCTGCCCGAGGCCGAAGGCCGGCGCCCCCGCGGCGCCCGTCGTCGGCACCCCCGGCCCGGCCGCCAGCGGCTCCAGGGTCAGCCGGGTGGGCCCGGCGTCCTGCACGCACCGCACCTGCCGCGGATCCAGCCAGCCCAGCTTCCACTTGTGCCAGGCGAAGAGGTCGGGCGCGAGTCCGAACTGGCTGCCCATCAGGTCCCAGTCGCCGACGTGCGTGTCCCAGTCGCCCTTACCGTCCGCGGGCCGGTGGTACAAGTCGGGCAGGTCGAACACGTGCCCGGTCTCGTGGGCGAGGACGAGCCGGTCCGGCGGATGCTGCTCGAACACCGTGACGATCCGGCGCAGGTCGGTGCCGTCGGCCCGCAGCGGGCTCGTCAGGTTCACCACCTTGGTCGCGTCGGAGTCCACGCCGGGCGCGTCCGGGTCGGCGACGAAGTACACGACGTCGTAGCGCGAGAAGTCGACCCGGGGGTCGGCCACGGAGAGGGCGTCGCGCAGATAGGCGGCCCGATGCTCGGGACTCCAGTCACGCTGTATGTCGTACGCGGTGGACGGCTGCGGCATCTGGATCCAGTGCCGCAGCGGGTGCGGGCGCAGGGTGAAACGACCGTAGGAAGCGCGTTCGAAGAAGCGGGTGGTGGCCGGGAAGTGGTCGGCGGTCAGCTCCTGCGGCGTGGTCAGCGGGTGGGAGTCCGGGAAGGACAGGAAGACCATGACCGCGTCCAGGGACCGGGCGGGGCGCGGATAGGCGGCGTTCCAGGTGTCCAGGCCCTCCGAGTGGTGGGCGTCGGTGCGCTCCAGGGCACAGGGCGTGGCCGAGTCGGGCCCTGCGGCCGAGGGCCCGATACCCAGGGAGGTGGCGGCGAGCGCGGACATGGTGGTGAACACGGCCGCGGTGCTGCGCAGTCGGGCGCGCGGAAACGGACGCGGCACGGGTACCTCCGGGTACGGTTCGCGGGACACCGCACCCAGACTGTGATGATTTGTCGTACTGCGTCCTGTTTGCCTGCACCGGTCGGGTGAAGGGGCCGAAAAATCGCGGAAGCCGACACCCCCGAAGCACTCACGGAACGTCACAACTGGTCGAGGGCCTGAAGAAGCCGTCCAGGTGCGTGCAGAAACGATCTGGCAGAAGGGCCGGTTGGCCGGGGCGACTGGACACCGGCTGGAAGGCCCCGGGGCCAGCCTCTATGATCGGCACACTTTCCTGACCTTTCCTGCACGGACAGAGATCGAATACATGCGGGAGCGAGCGGTGAGCGGAACCTCCGAAGGGCCGGCGCCCGCGGCAGACCTGGACCGGCCGGTCGTCACAGAGAGTGAGATCGACACGTCTCCCCGTACCGATCCCCCGTCCCGGCCGCCCTACCGCTCCGCCTTCACGGCAGCCCCGCTCGCCATGGCCGTCGTGGACCGCGAGGGCGCGGTCGTCAGCGCCAACGACTCGCTCGCCGCGCTGCTCGGCGGCAGCCCGGACGGGCTCGCCGGGTCGGCCGCCGCCGACCTGGTCGACCTCACCTCCGACACCCGCACCTGGCACGCCTACCGCGAGGTACTGCGCGGACGGCAGTCCCGGCTGCGCTGCACCCGCCGGCTCAAGCACCCCGACGGGCACTCGCTGTGGGTGCAGGTGACGGTCGCCCCACTGCCCGCCGAGGACAACGGGGTACTGCTGTCCGTCGCCGACATCAGCGCGCGCCGGGAACTGCAGGCCCGGCTGCGGCACTTGCAGATGCACGACCCGGTGACCCGGCTGCCCAACCGCACGCTGTTCTTCGAACGGCTGTCGGCCGCGCTGGAGGCGGAGTCGTACGAGCAGAGCGGCACGGGCCGGATCGGGCTGTGCTACCTGGACCTGGACGGCTTCAAGGCCATCAACGACACTCTCGGCCACCGTGTCGGCGACCGGTTGCTGGCCGCCGTCGCCGAGCGCCTCACGCGCTGCGCGGACGAGGCCGGACACTCACGGACCAGCATCCCGCTGGTGGCCCGGCTCGGCGGGGACGAGTTCGCCCTGCTCGTCGAGGACTCCACGGGCACCGAACAGCTGGCCGAGCTGGCCGAGTCGGCGCTGCGGGCGGTCCAGGAACCGTTCGACATCTCCGGCCAGCGACTGTCGGTCTCGGCGTCGATCGGCGTCGTGGAACGGCACGCGGCCGGCACCACCCCCACCGCGCTGATGCAGGCGGCGGACACGACGCTGTACTGGGCGAAGGCCGACGGCAAGGCCCGCTGGACCCTGTTCGACCCGGAACGCAACGCGCACCGCATGACCCGCCAGGCCCTCGCCTCCACGCTCCGGCCGGCCATCGACCGGGGCGAGTTCCGGCTGGAGTACCAGCCGCTGGTGGGCATGGAGGACGACCGGCTGCACGGGGTCGAGGCGCTCATCCGCTGGAACCATCCTCAGTTCGGCGTACTGACGCCGAATCGGTTCATCGGACTCGCGGAGGAGGACGGCTCGATCGTCCCGCTGGGCCGCTGGGTGCTGCGCACGGCCTGCCGGCAGGCCCGCCGCTGGCAGCTGGACCACCCGGACGAGCCGCCGATCTTCGTCAGCGTGAACGTGGCGGTGCGCCAGGTCTGGGACTCCGACCTGGTGGCGGACGTCGCGGAAACGCTGACCGAGACGGGCCTGGCTCCGCACCTGCTCCAGCTGGAGCTGACCGAGTCGGCCGTGATGGGCTCGGCGGGCCGCCCGCTGCAGACCCTGAAGGCCCTCAGCGACATGGGCGTCCGCATCGCCATCGACGACTTCGGCACCGGCTACTCGAACCTCGCCTACCTCAGCCGGCTGCCGGTGTCGGTGCTGAAGCTGGACGGGTCCTTCGTGCGCGGCTTCCAGTACGACGACCGGGAGGCGGCCGCCCGTGCCACCCCGGCCGACGAGGTCGTCGTCGAGGCGATGATCCAGCTCGCGCACCGGCTCGGGCTGACCGTCACGGCCGAGTGCGTGGAGACCTCGGCCCAGGCGACCCGGCTGCGCAGCATCGGCTGCGACACCGGACAGGGCTGGCTCTACTCCCGTCCGGTGCCGCCGGATCGCATCTCCGAGCTGCTGGGCACGCCGGACGTTCAGGCGGAGGCGGGCGTCGGCAAGCCGTAGGCGTCGGCGATGAGTTCGTAGGACCGCACGCGGACGTCTCCGCCGTGCGCGTTGGCCGTGATCATCAGCTCGTCGGCGCCGGTGCGCTTGGCGAGGTCGTCCAGGCCGGAGCGGACCTCGTCGGGGGTGCCGTGGACGACGTTGGCGTTCCAGGAGTCGACGAAGTCTCGCTCCATGGGGCTGAACTCGTGGGCCTCCGCCTCCTCCGGGCTGGGCACGAGGCCGGGGCGCCCGGTGCGCAGCCGGACCATGCCGAGGGCGGCGGCCAGCACCTGCCGGCGGGCTTGACGCTCCTCGTCGGCGGCGAGCGCGGAGACGCCGATGAGGGCGTACGGCTCGTCGAGCACGGCGGACGGCTGGAAGGACTCCCGGTACAGGTCCAGGGCCGGGACGGTGTTCTGCGCCGAGAAGTGGTGCGCGAAGGCGAAGGGCAGCCCCAGGGCACCGGTGAGACGGGCGCTGAAACCGGAGGAGCCGAGCAGCCAGACCGGCGGGCGGTGCGGGGACTGGACGCCGCCGGGGGACGTGGCCTGCACCGGGCCGGGGACCGCGTGGACGCGGCGGTACGGATGACCGTCCGGGAAGTCGTCGTCGAGGAAGCGGATCAGCTCGGCGAGCTGCTGCGGGAAATCGTCGGCGCCCTCGTTGAGGCGCTCCGTACGGCGCAGGGCGGCCGCCGTGGCGCCGTCCGTGCCGGGGGCGCGGCCGAGACCGAGGTCGACCCGGCCCGGGGCCATGGCCTCCAGCGTCCCGAACTGCTCGGCGATCACGAGCGGGGCGTGGTTGGGCAGCATCACACCGCCCGAGCCGAGCCGGATCCGGTCGGTGTGGGCGGCGAGGTGGGCCAGGATCACGGCCGGGGACGAGGAGGCCACGCCCGGCATGGAGTGGTGCTCGGCGACCCAGTAGCGGTGGAAGCCGCGGTTCTCCGCCAGGCGGGCCAGGTCGACGCTGGTGCGCAGGGCGTCGGAGGCGGTGCGGCCGGCCCCTACGGTGACCAGGTCCAGTACGGAGAGGGGGACGGGGGCGCCGCCCTGTGCTGCGCCGCGTATCTCGTCTGCCGCCACGGTGGGGTGCCTCCTGCTGTGGGCCGTGTGCTGTCGTTCCGGCTTTAACAGGGGACTGTCTCCGGTTATTCCCGGCGACGGCGCCGGGGCCGTCAGGCGGCCTGCTCCCAGTCGCTCCGCGCGCTGCCCTGCGAGGGCCGGCGGCCGGCCTTCTCACGGGCCCGGAGGACGGTCCACGCGAGGGCGGCCGCACAGGTGAGCCACCAGGGCAGCGGCCACACGGTGCCCCACCAGCGGACCTGGGGATCGAGGAAGGCGTCCACGGCGGCGGAGGCCATGGCTGCGGCCAGGCACCGGCACAGCAGACGCCCGGACATCTGGACAGCGCTTGCAGAGGATCTGAGCGGGCCCGGTTCGGCCATCGGAAAGTCCTTCACGGCACGACTGGCTGCGGACGTGGCCAGTGTGCACGGAAGGGACCACTGGAGGGGAACGCGCTTTCGGTCAACCCGAAGGCCGCCTGATGTGGCGGAGTTGAGCATTCCTCAGCTTCGGATGGGGAGTTGGAGCACCGATGCCCCGGTACGCCCCGAATAAGAGGTGGGACTGATTCCGGCCCGCATGGACGACGTCCTCGAGGGCACGGCCGGGCTGTCACGTGGGGTCTGCATCCGGCCTGACCGGTCGCAGTTCGCCCCGCCGCCCCCGGGCAGCTGCCGTGGGCGGCGGGGATCAGGCCTCCGGCCTCACGCCTGGACGATCGGCTCCCGGGCGAACAGGGCGCCCAACTCCGGCGCGTTCACCCGTCGGTCCGCAAGGCGCAGGCCCTCCCAGACGGTGACCTGGTTGGCGGTGAGGACCGGCTTGCCGAGTTCCTTCTCCAGGGCCGGGATGTGGGCCGCCGTGTGGAGGGCCGTGTCCGGGAGGAGGAGCGCCTCGGCGTCGGGGTGGTCGGAGTCGCGGGCCAGGGCGAGGAGTTCGCTCTCGCCCCACGTGCCGACCTCGGCGGCCGTGATGATGCCGGAGCTGTTGACCGACACGACCTCCACACCGGCCGCACGGAGGAACTCCGCGAACAGCTGTGCCACGTCCTCCGGGTACGTGGCACCGATCGCGACCCTGCGCGCCCCCACCTCCCGCACCGCGTGCGCGAACGCGAAGGACGTGGACGACGCCGGCATGCCGGCCGTCTGGGCCAGGGCGCGGACCTGCTCCTGCGCGCCGTCCCAGCCGTAGACGAAGCTGCCGCTCGTGCAGGCCCACACCACGGCGTCCGCACCGGCGTGCCGCAGCTCCTGGACGCCCGCCGCGAGCCGGCCGGCGGAGCCCATCTCGAGCAGCGCGTCCACCCGGTGCGCGTCCTCACCGATGTCGGTGTGCACCAGGTCCACCCGGATGTCGCTGCCCAGCAACTGCTCGATGCGCGGATAGTCGTCCTCGGCGGAGTGGCCCGGGTAGAGAAATCCCAGTGCTGTCATGTCCAGCCTTCCTGCTGCTGCTCTTCTTCCGGCAGTACGGGACCGGGGTCCACCCCCGGCAGTACGGGACCGGACCGCGCCGCCGGATTGATCAGCGCTTGGTACGGCCCCACCGCACGGGTACCCAGTCGGCGCAGTGCCGCCCACATCGTCACTTGGTTGGCCGAGATCACCGGGATGCGCAGCTCGGCCTCGAGCTGAGGGATCACGTCGTACGTGGGCAGGTTGGTGCAGCTGATGAACAGCGCGTCGGCATCGTCGCGGACGGCCTGCCGAGCCATGTCCACCACTTCCCGGTAGGGGACCTTCCAGATGTGCCGGGTCAGCCCCATGAAGGCGCAGCCGGAGATCGAGACGCCCGCCTGGGCGACGTAGGCCTCCAGCGACTGCGTCACCGAGACCGTGTACGGCGTCACCAGCGCCACCCGGCGTACGTCCAGCTCCACGAGGGCCTCCAGCAGCGCGCCGGAGGTGGTGATCGCCGGTACGGCACCGGCCCGGCTCATCGCCTCGCACATCGCCCGCTCGCCCATCGTGCCGCCGACGAAGCTGCCCGACGTGCAGGCGTAGGCCACCACCTCGGGGGCGATCGCGTTGAGCGTGCGGACCGCCTCGCCCAGCGTCTCGTGCTCGCTGACCAGGCGGGCCAGGTCCAGACTCACCTCGACCGGCACGAACGGTGTGCGGGTCACATGGAGGGAGACCTCGTCCGGCACCCAGCGCCACAGCTCGCGATCGAGTGCGAAGTCGAAGGGGGCGACGACGCCGACCCCGCGCTGCGGGCTGGGCCCGCCGAGAAATGAGACGTCCATGGCAGGGCACCGGCCTCACACTGGGCAACGAGTGTGCAACGGATCGTGGGAACGCCCGTGTTGACGACGGTAGGTTCGGGTGCGAGCGTGGTCAATCCGCCCGGATCACTCCTTGGTCAACACCGGGTTAACTCGTCGTCACCGGCCGGCGCGTCAAGACCGGCCGGCCCCGCCGAACGGCTGGAGAATCGGCTGCTCATGCCCACCCCCACCCTGCTCGTCCTGGACGCCGAACCCCTCCCCCGCCTCGGCCGCCTCACCGGTCGCGCCCGTGTCGAACACACGGACGCGGAGGGCCTGGCCGAGCGCCTCCCGCGCGCGGATGTACTCCTGGTGTGGGACTTCACCTCGCGCGCCGTGCGGGACGCCTGGCCGGGCGAGGGCCCCCGGCCACGCTGGGTGCATACGGCGAGCGCCGGTGTGGACCATCTGATGTGTCCGGAACTCGCCTCCTCGGAAACGGTGGTGACGAACGCGCGCGGCATCTTCGACCAGCCGATCGCCGAGTACGTCGCCGCGCTCGTGCTGGCGATGGCCAAGGATCTGCCGCGCACGCTGGAGCTGCAGCGGGAGCGGACCTGGCGGCACCGCGAGTCGCACAGGATCGCCGGGAGCCGCGCCGTCGTGGTCGGTTCGGGGCCGATCGGCCGGGCGATCGCGCGCACGCTGGGGGCGCTGGACATCACGACCGCGCTCGTGGGCCGTACCGCGCGCTCCGGCGTGCACGGCCCGGAGGATCTGGACCGGCTGCTGGCCCGCGCCGACTGGGTGATCGCGGCAGCGCCGCTCACCGACGAGACACACGGGATGTTCGACGCCCGCCGCTTCGGCCTGATGCAGCCGTCCGCCCGGTTCGTCAACATCGGCCGCGGGCAGCTGGTCGTCGAGGACGCGCTGGCCGAGGCCCTGGCCAAGCGCTGGATCGCCGGCGCCGCGCTGGATGTCTTCGAGGCCGAACCCCTGCCCGCCGAAAGCCCGTTGTGGCGCGCTCCGGGCCTGATCGTCTCCCCGCACATGAGCGGCGACACCATCGGCTGGCGCGACGATCTCGGGGCTCAGTTCGTGGAGCTCTACGAAACCTGGGTGAGCGGGAAGCCGCTGAAGAACGTGGTCGACAAGCAGCGTGGGTACGTACCGGGTCACTGACGTTCCTTGGAGGGTGGATGACCGAGCTCACCGAGCTGACCGCCGTGCGGCTCCTCGACGGGTACCGCAAGGGCGAGTGGAGTCCCGTGGAGGCGACCCGCGCGGCTCTGGAGCGGGCCGAGGCGATCCAGCCGGAGGTGAACGCGTTCGTCCGGCTGACCGCCGAGGACGCGCTGGACCGGGCCCGGGAGTCGCAGGAGCGATGGCGGCGCGGTGAGCCACGCGGACTGCTCGACGGGGTGCCGGTCACCGTCAAGGACATCCTGCTGCAGCGCGGGGCGCCGACCCTGCGCGGGTCGAGGGCCGTGGATCCGGCGGGGCGCTGGGACGAGGACGCGCCGTCCGTGGCCCGGCTGCGGGAGCACGGAGCGGTCTTCATCGGCAAGACGACGACCCCCGAGTACGGCTGGAAGGGCGTGACGGACTCGCCGCTCAGCGGCGTGACGCGCAACCCGCACGACCCGTCGCGCACCGCGGGCGGGTCGAGCGGCGGCAGCGCGGCGGCCGTGGCACTCGGCGCGGGACCGCTGTCGCTGGGCACGGACGGCGGCGGCAGCGTCCGCATCCCGGCGTCGTTCTGCGGGATCTTCGCGCTGAAGCCGACGTACGGGCGGGTGCCGCTCTACCCGGCGAGCGCGTTCGGCACGCTGGCCCACGTCGGGCCGATGACCCGGGACGCGGCGGACGCGGCCCTGCTGATGGACGTCATCGGCCACCCGGACTCGCGCGACTGGTCGGCGCTCACGGCCCCGGCCGGTCCGTACACGGACGGTCTGGCGGGCGGTGTGCGCGGTCTGCGGGTGGCGTACTCGCCGTCGCTGGGCGGGCAGGTGGCGGTGCAGCCGGCGGTCGCGAGGGCGGTACGGCGGGCGGTGGCGCGGCTGGCGGAGCTCGGCGCGTACGTCACGGAGACCGACCCGGACCTCACCGACCCGGTGGAGGCCTTCCACACCCTGTGGTTCAGCGGGGCGGCCCGGGTGACCCAGCATCTGGGCCCGCACCAGCGCGAGTTGCTGGACCCGGGCCTGCGGGAGATCTGCGCGCGGGGCGCGCGCCACTCGGCGCTGGAGTATCTGGCGGCGGTGGACGTCCGGATGGACCTGGGCCGCCGGATGGGCCGCTTCCACGACACGTACGACCTGCTCGTCACGCCGACCCTGCCGCTCACGGCGTTCGAGGCGGGCGCCGAGGTACCGAAGGGATCCGGCCATCGGCGGTGGACGGGCTGGACCCCGTTCACCTACCCGTTCAACATGACGCAGCAGCCCGCCGCGAGCGTGCCGGTCGGTGCCGACGCGGACGGTCTGCCGATCGGTCTGCAGCTCGTGGCCGCCCGGCACCGGGACGATCTGGTGCTGCGGGCGGCCCACGCGCTGTACGAGGCCGGGGTGGCGTCCGGCGACCGGCCTAGGCCCTCCGGAAGCTGAGCGTCTCCCCCGCCGCTCCGGACCTCCACAGGTCGTTGCACGCCTCGGCCATGTCCTCCAGGCCGTCGACGACCTGGCCCCAGACGATGCCGGGGACCCAGCCGACATCGCCGTTCAGCAGCAGGTTGTTGCGCTCGTAGAACAGGGCCAGGTCGACGAGCGTGGTCCCGGCGCGGACCTCGCGGTCGTAGCCGTAGGACTTCGTCCCCAACTCCGTCCCCGCGAAGGCGAAATAGCACAGATCGCCCGGAATGGGAGTTACCGTCGGGTTTTCCAGAGGCGGCTCGTTCGGGGCGAAAGGTGGAAAAAGCGCGTAAATCTCATTGCGTGCGTACTTCGCGTGGTAGACGTCGCCGGCGAGCGGCAGTGCGTCCCATACGGCCGCGCAGGTGAGCGGGGCGCGGTCGTCCAGCAACCGCGCCGTGCAGCGGGTGTCGCGTTTGACCAGCGAGACTTCGATGAAGCGATCAGCCATACCTACCATGGCAGTGCCCACGGCCGCCGCGGTCAAGGGCGCATCGGCGCGTATCGGTCCCAAAAAGATCGGCATAACTCGAAAGGCTTCGGGTAGCCGCGCGCCCATGGCCTCACCACCAGACAGAATTCCGCCCATAGTCAGGCGTGACCGCCCATCAGGACCCACCCGCCGGTCGCTGCTCGCGGGGGTCGCGGCGCTCGGCGCGCTGGGTGCGTCCGGATGCTCGCGCGTGGCCACCGCCTCCGGAACGGAGGGGGGTGAGCTCCTGGAGCGGCTCCGCGCCCAGGGCGTGGCGCGGCTCGGCATCGCCGGGGAGATCCCCTTCGGCTACATCGACAAGAACGGCGAGCTGACCGGCGAGGCGCCGGAGCTGGCGAAGGTCATCTTCAAGCGGCTCGGAGTGGACCGGGTGCAGCCCGTCCCCACCGAGTTCGGCTCCCTCATCCCCGGCCTGAACTCACAGCAGTTCGACATCGTGGCCGCCGGCATGTACATCAACCCGGAACGCTGCGAACAGGTCATCTTCTCCGACCCCGACTACCAGATGCTCGACTCCTTCATCGTGCGCAAGGGAAACCCCCTGGGCCTGCGCGACTACAAGGACGTCGTCGAGAAGAAGGCCAAGTTCGCGACCGGTACCGGCTACGCCGAGATCGGCTACGCCGTGGAGGCGGGCTACAAGGAGAGCGACATTCTCATCGTGCCCGACCAGGTGGCGGGGCTGAACGCCGTCGAGGCCGGGCGCGTCGACGTCTTCGCCGGGACGGCGCTGACCACGCGTGAGGTGGTGAAGAAGTCCGCCAAGGCCGAGGTGACCGACCCCTTCAAGCCGATCGTCGACGGCAAGCCACACATCGACGGCGGCGGCTTCGCCTTCCGGCCCAACGAGACGAAACTGCGGGACGCCTTCAACCGTGAGCTGCACAAGCTCAAGGACAGCGGCGAACTGCTCCGGATTCTCAAGCCCTTCGGGTTCACGGAGAACGAGATGACGGATCTGACCGCGAAGGAGCTCTGCGGCGGATGACCTCGGGACTCTGGGAACTGGTACTCAAGGGCGTCTGGGTCACGATCCAGCTGCTCGTGTGCAGCGCGCTGCTGGCCGCGGCGGTGTCCTTCGTCGTCGGCGTCGCGCGCACCCACCGGCTGTGGATCGTCCGCTTCCTGGCGGGCTTCTACACCGAGGTGTTCCGCGGGACCTCGGCGCTGGTGATGATCTTCTGGGTGTTCTTCGTGCTGCCCCCGGCCTTCGGCTGGCAGCTGGTGCCGCTGTGGGCGGGCACGCTGGCGCTCGGCCTGACCTACGGGGCGTACGGCTCGGAGATCGTGCGCGGTGCGCTGGGCGCGGTCGACCCGGCGCAGAAGGAGGGCGGGATCGCGCTGAGCTTCACGCCCTGGCAGCGGATGCGGCTGATCCTGCTGCCGCAGGCGGTGCCGGAGATGATCCCGCCGTTCTCCAACCTGCTGATCGAGCTGCTCAAGGGCACCGCCCTGGTGTCGGTCATGGGCATGGGCGACCTGGCGTTCAGCGGCAACCTGGTGCGCCTGGCGCTGCAGGAGAGCGCGGAGATCTACACGTACATCCTGCTCATCTACTTCGTGATCGCCTTCCTGCTCACCCGGGTGATGCGCGGGCTGGAGAAGAAGCTCAAGGCGGGAGTCGGAAAGACGCCGGAGCGCAAGCCCGACCTCGAGCTGAAGCGCCCTGAGACGACCAACGTGGGGGGTGCCGTCTGATGAAGTGGGACTGGAGCGCGGTCTCCGACTTCATGCCGGACTTCTGGGACGGCCTGCTGGTCACCCTGCAGATCCTGGTGCTCGGCTCGCTGATCTCGTTCGTGCTGGGCCTGGTGTGGGCGCTGCTGATGCGGCTGCCGACGCGCTGGGTGACCTGGCCCGTCGGAGCGGTCACGGAGTTCGTCCGCAACACCCCGCTGCTGGTGCAGCTGTTCTTCCTGTTCTACGTGCTGCCCGAGTGGGGCCTGACCTTCTCGGCGCTGACCACGGGTGTGTTCGCGATCGGGCTGCACTACTCGACGTACACCATGCAGGTCTACCGCGCCGGTATCGAGGCCGTGCCGGTCGGCCAGTGGGAGGCGGCGACGGCGCTGAACCTGCCGCTGAGCCGGACGTGGAGCGCGGTGATCCTGCCGCAGGCGGTGCGCCGGGTCGTCCCCGCGCTCGGCAACTACGTCATCGCCATGCTCAAGGACACGCCGATGCTGATGGCGATCACCGTCCTGGAGATGCTCGGCCACGCCCGCCTGTTCTCGCAGGAGCACTTCCAGTTCACCGAGCCGCTGACGGTGATCGGAGTGGCCTTCATCGTCATTTCCTATCTGGCCTCCCTTGTCCTGCGAGCCCTGGAGCGACGCCTTGTCCACTGACACCCTCCCCAACCCCGAGAAGAACCCCGACGCCAGGAGCACCGGCGAGCTGATCCGGCTGGAGCAGGTCACCAAGCGGTTCGGGGACAACACCGTGCTGGACCACCTGGACTTCTCGGTCGACGCCGGCAAGCACGTCACCCTGATCGGACCGTCCGGATCCGGCAAGACCACGATCCTGCGGCTGCTGATGACCCTGCTCAAGCCCGACGAGGGCACGATCACGGTCGACGGGCAGCAGCTGTTCCCGGCCTCCGACAAGCAGGTCCGCGAGGTCCGCAAGAAGATCGGGATGGTGTTCCAGCAGTTCAACCTGTTCCCGAACATGACGGTGCTGCGGAACATCACCGAGGCGCCGGTCACCGTCCTCGGCATGTCGAAGGACGAGGCGGTGGAGCGGGCCAAGGGGCTGCTCGACATGGTGGGCCTGGCCGACAAGTGCGACGCGCACCCGGCCCAGCTCTCCGGCGGCCAGCAGCAGCGGGTGGCGATCGCCCGGGCCCTGGCGATGCGCCCGCAGGTGCTGCTCCTGGACGAGGTGACGTCCGCGCTCGACCCCGAGCTGGTCGCGGGCGTCCTCGACGTCCTCAGGGACATCGCCCGCTCCACCGACATCACGATGCTCTGTGTGACCCACGAGATGAACTTCGCCCGGGACATCTCCGATCAGGTACTGATGTTCGACTCGGGCCGGATCATCGAGTCGGGCACGCCGGAGAAGATCTTCAGCGACCCGGAGCTGGACCGGACACGGGAGTTCCTCAGCGCAGTGTTGTGACTACGTGCTGTGACCAGGCGGAATGACCGCCCCCTCGGACGAGGTGGGACTGGGGCATGCTTCTGGCATATGCCAGAGTGCCATTGCCCCAGTCCGGGGCCCCGGGAATCTTGTCAACCCCCGCTCCTCGCAGGCCCATTGCCGGTTAACCTGGACAAGGTTCACTGACCGGATTACGGCCCTACAGCAAGCGCAGGGGGAGACCACCGTGGCGCTGAAGCACGAGCCGACCGCCCCGTACCATTCGGCCCAGGAAGCCCTGCGCGTCCTGGAGACGGTGGCGCGCGGTTCCAGCGGTGTCACCGACACCGAGATGGCCCGGCACACCGGCATCACACCGGAGCGGCTGACCGCGCTCCTGCGCATGCTGCGCCGCGAGGGCTACGTCGAGCAGATCACCGACGGCGCGTACGTCACGGGCGAGACCCTGGCCCGCCTCGGCTCCGCCCACCACCGCGAGCAGGCCCTGCGCGACAAGCTCCAGCGCACCCTCGACCGGCTGCGCGACTCGGTCGGCGCCGCCGTCTACATGAGCCGGTACGTCGACGGCGAGATCAGCATCACCCAGTACGCCGACAGCCCGGCCGCGCCCAAGGTCAACGAATGGGTCGACTTCCGCTCCTCGGCCCACGCCACCGCCATCGGCAAGAGCCTGCTCACCCAGCTCGACCACGCCGGCCGCCGCGACCACCTCGCCCGGCACAAGATGGCCCGCCTGACCTCGCGCACCATCACCAGCGACCGGCTCCTGCTCTCCCGCCTGGAGGCCCAGCCACCCACCGTGCCCGTCCTGGACCTGCAGGAGTACGCGGTCGGCACGGTCTGCGCGGCCGTCCCGATCACGGCCGGCTCCTCCGTCGGCTGCCTGGCCCTGTCCCTCCCGGTCGAGCACGCCCACCGCCTGCGCCAGGCCGCGGACGCCCTCAACCGCAACGCGGCCCCGGTGCTGCTCTCCATGGCGATCTAGCGCCCCCGCCCGGGTGGTCCGGAGCACCCCTCGGCATTGGGTAGTATTTTCTCCGTCGCCCGCCGCGGAACATGATTCCGGCGGCAGGCGGGAGTCATGCGCCGCTAGCTCAGTTGGTTAGAGCAGCTGACTCTTAATCAGCGGGTCCGGGGTTCGAGTCCCTGGCGGCGCACGGGTGAGGGGCCTCTCGTGGGAGCGAGGGGCCCCTCAGCGCGTTCCGGATACGGGTCACGGCGTCACGGACGCCTGGCCGTCAACGCTGAAGACGAAGTCGGTGTACGGCCCGGAGGTCTGGCTGTACGCGGCGGCGAAACCGGCGCAGAACACGACGACCACGCCGAGGAACGCCAGGATGCCGATGCCGCTCACCGCCTGCTTCGCCCTGCTGGGCGCCTGGGCCGTGGCCACGACCTGGCGGCCGTCGGTGTAGTAGACCGTGACGTAGTCGCCCTCGAGGGTCGTCGCGGGGCCGCCGTCCTCCTCGAAGCGGATGACCCGGCCGTCGTGTGCGATGAACTCGTACACGTGGTGGAGGGTGGTGCGGACCGAGGTGTCGCCGTGGCCGCCGCCGACCGTGGTGAAGGTCCGCAGGCAGCGGCCCTCGGCCGTCAGGCCGCTGTTCCAGGCGCCCCGGATCTGCAGCCAGCGCCGCACGACCCGGTAGGCCATGAAGAGGGCCAGGGCCATGATCAGGCCGGGCACGACGTAGAAGATCACGTCCATCGCGCATCCCCCGAGGTCGATGCGCCGGTCCCGAGCGGCCGGCGTGGGAGGAACCTACCCGCGCCGGCCGCACCGGTGACTCAAGGGAACCTCAGAGGTTCAGAAGGTCACGTCCGAGCAGGCGTAGAACGCGTTGGCCGTGTCGGCGATCGTCCACACGGCCACGATGACGTGACGGCCGCTCAGCCCGGACGGCAGCCTGCCGCTGTGGGAGAGCGTGGGCGGGGGCCGCCGGCCGTCGTACGGCACGGTGAAGAACGGGGTGAGGTTGAGGTCGGACCGGGCCAGGTTGTGGTTCTGGTTCCAGCCCGGCTTGGTGACGTAGTACGTGAAGTCGGTCGTGGCGTGCATGGCCGTGAACTGCCAGCGGAACGTGTAGTTCTGTCCGCCCGTCACCTTGGTGGCGGGCCAGGCGCCGCCGGACGGTGTCCGCGGCGCGCTGAGCCGGCCGAAGTGGCCGAGGCCGGCGTTGCATATCTGCCCGTCGGCCGGGCCGGAGGCCGGGAAACCCTTCGGCCCCTCGACGCTCTGCGGCTCCCACTGGATCGAGCCGCAGTTGGTCACGGTGCCGTTCTGGCAGAGCTTCTGCCGGCTGATGGGGAGGTCGGTGTAGCCGTGGCCGCTGGCGCCGCCCGAGGAGAGCACGAGGGCTCCGGTCGTGGCCAGTCCCACCGCGGCTGCGGACAACTTGGTCCTTGTGCGCATGCTGCCGCTCCTGGAGAACGTGGGGGAGGTTCAGTGAGCCGTGCATGTAGGTCTAGACCAAGTTCGAGATTATGGGCGTTAGTTGAACATGTCCATACCAATCACGGAGCCGTTTCTCCCCGGCCGGCGCAGAACGCCACCGTCAGGTCCTTCACCAGCACCTTCCGCTCGTAGTCGTCGAGTTCGACCAGCCCCCGCATGGTCAGCCGGGTCACCGTGTCCTCCACCGAGTCCACGACCGACGTGAGCACGCTCGCCCGGTGCTGGGCGTCCAGCGCGGCGATCCGGCGGCGGTGCATCGCGGCGGCCACCTCGGGGGCGTACTCCACGCGGACCGGCTGCACGGAGAACACCTCCAGGCCGACGGGGGCCGCGTCCGCCGCCACCAGCCGGGTCAGCGCCTCGGCAGTCGCCTCCCCGGCTCCCCTCGGCCCGCCCGGCACCTCCACCGGCACCCGGGCCAGAGCCGCCTCGACGCACTCGCGCAGATACGTCTCGTGGTCCTCGACCCCCAGCGTGGCCCGGGCGGTGTCCCGCACCCGCCACACCACCAGGACGACCACCCGCAGCGCGACCCCGCCCCCGTCGGCCGCGGGCACGGGCTCGCTGCGCCAGTGCCGCAGCCGTACGTCCACCCGGCGACGCAGCAGCAGCGGGTTGACCCACAGCAGACCGGAGCGCCGGACGGTCCCCCGGTAGCGGCCGAACAGGTCCAGCACCCAGGCCCGCCCGGTGCGGCCCCGGGCCAGCCCGCCGAGCCCGAACAGCCCGAGCGCCCCGGCTGCCGCGTACGCAGCCCACTGCGCGAGGCCGAGCCCGGTCCCGGCGTAGGCGGGCAGCCGCAGCGCCTCCACCGCGAGCGGCGGCAGCACCCCGGCCCACCAGGAGGTGGCCACGCACCCGGCCGCACCGCAGGCCCCGGCCAGTACGCCCGCCGCACCGGGCAGCACCCGCGCGGGCCGCTCCACCAGGCCGGGGTCGACCTGCGGCACCGGGCGCTTCGGGGCGACCGCCGGGCGTCTGAGGCGCGGCTGCTCCCCCGTGCCCTGCCGGCGGCCGACGACCGCCGGTTTCAGCGGTACCGGTGCCGGGGCGGGGTCGTCGCGGAACAGCAGGTGGACGGGGATCTCGGTGGTGGCCTCGTTCTGGATGAGCCGGGCGGGCCGGGCCGGTCCGCCGGCCGGTCCGTCGGGCTCGGACGTGTGGGAAGTGGTCGTACTCATGCGTGCCTCCAGCCTCCGCGCCGGATCGTCACAACAGTGGTCCCGGGTGGGGCCGCCTGAGGGGCCCGACCGGGTTCAGGGCCCGCCCGAGGGGGGGGCCGAGCGGCCCTACGAGAAGAGGCGCCGCCAGGTCTCCGGCCCCGGGTAGCCGTCCGCCGCGCCGCCCCGCCAGCCCTGGGTGCGCTGGAAGGCCTCGACGGCGCGCCGGTCCGCCTCGCTCCAGCGCGGCCCCGGCCCGACCCGGTAGAACCTGCCGAACCCCTTCCGCACGAGCTGCCTGCCGAGCCGGGTCACGTAGATGTTGTTCGCTCCGGGGCGGAACACCGCCCGCCCCGGGTAGCCGGAGACGCCGTGGGAGGCGGGCGGCGGGCCGACCGCGCCGTCCTTCACGTCCCTGCCCTCGCCGGTGACCAGCAGCTCCCAGGTGCGGGGGCCGGGCAGACCGTCGGCGTCCGCGCCCGTCCAGCCCTGCGCCTGCTGGAACGCCCGGGTCGCCCGGCGGTCGGCGCCGGTCCAGCGCGGCCCGGGACCCGAGGCGTACGAGGCACCGGCCCCCCGTGCGACGAGCATGCGGCCGAGCAGCGTGACGTACTTGTTGTTCGCGCCGGGGCCGAAATACGCCGCTCCCGGGTAGGGCGCGGCGGCCGGGGCGCCCGGCTTGCCGCTGTCCGGTTCGGGGACCGGATCCTCCGGGGCGACGCCTTTGTAGCGGTAGGGCACGTACCGGTCGGAGTCGTTCCAGTAGGCGTACGGGGTGGACTTCCGGCGGGCGTGCGGGCGAGTCTGCTCATAGGCGGTGTAGGACGTGTGCGCGTCGTCCGTCCAGCCGCCGAAAAGGGTGACGTGCGAGCCTTTCTCGGGATCGGACTGATTGTGGAACAGCAGAATGTCGCCCGGCTGGAGTTCTTCCTTGGAAATCCTCTCCGCGTACTGTGCGAGGCTGCCCGTCCATTCGTTTCCGGGCAGCCTCCAGGCCATCGACACATAGCCGGAGCAGTCCTGCCGGTAACCGTCGGACCAGTAGGCGCTCATGCTGTACGGCACCTTCGCGGCCACCCAGGTCTTGGCCCTGTTGATGATCTCCGTGCGGGTGATGGTGGTGGGCTTGGGGGCGGCGGAGGGCCTCGCCGGACGGCCGCCGGGACCATGCAGCGGGGCCGTGCCCCCCTGGGGGGTGTCGGGCTCGTCACCTGCGGAGACGCCTGGTCGGTGGGGGGCGTGCGGGGCGGCGGCGGCCGGTACGGCGTGGCCCGCGCCGAGGGCGGCGGAGGCCGCGGCGGCCAGGGCGAGAGCACGGTGCGCGGCCGGGTGGCCGCTGGTGCGGCCGGCCCAGGAATACGGCAGGGCGCGGCGCCAGTGGACGCAGCCGGGGCAGTCGCAGTCGCTCGCGGGGTCGATATCCTCGAATACCGGAGACTCCATGCGATTCCCCTCACACTTCCGGCGGAAAATGCGGCGCCCGTGCACCTGAGGGCGCGCGTCGTCAGTTTCGCAACTGTCGTCCGCACGCGCATGCTGACGGTCCGAATGATGTACACCGCCCCCCTTGCGCGGGCCGTCCCGGACGGGAGCCTGTGGTCCGGAGCACCTGCGGACGTCCTGTAGAGTTGCGACGTCAGCCGGCGCCGCTAGCTCAGTTGGTTAGAGCAGCTGACTCTTAATCAGCGGGTCCGGGGTTCGAGTCCCTGGCGGCGCACCGACCGGAAGGCCCCTCGTGGAAGCGAGGGGCCTTCCGTTTGCCGTCGTATGTCCGTTTGCTGTCTTTGTCCGTCCTTCCGAGGTCCCCGTGCGGGCTTGGCCGGATACCCTCTGGCCGTGGCAGCGCGTGACCTGCAGGAGCGGATCAAGAAGCTCATCATCGCCCGCCGGCCGGCCTCCGGGGGGCCCGCTGCCGACCGAGCCCGAGCTGATGGAGTACCTCGGCGCGAGCCGTGAACTCGGTGCGTGAGGCGCTGAAGGCGCTCCAGGCGAGGGGCATCGTGGAGATCCGGCACGGCTTCGGCACCCACGCCGGCTCGATGCCCCTGGCCCCGATGATCGAGGGCCTCGCCTTCGGCACGGTCGCCGGGCACTACCGGGCGAGGACTCCCTGCTCCAGCTGCTGGAGCCGAGGGAGGCCGTGGAGACGGGGCTCGTGTCCCGGCTCTCCGGCCGTATACCGGAAGCGGACCTCGTTGAACTGGACGCGCTCGTCGCGCGTATGGAAGAGCAGGCCGCGCGGGGGGGGGCGACCTCGCCGAGACCGGCCGGGCCTGCCACGCCACCCTCTGCCGGGGGCTGGACGACGTGCTGCCGTGCGAGGTCCCGGAGGTGTTCTGGGACGCCTTCCACCGGGTCCGCACGGACCTCGGGGGCGAGCCGCAGGACCCGAAGGCGACCTGCCGGCAGCACCGCGAGATCCTCGACGCGGTGCGGTGCGGTCCGACGACTCGCTGCGGGGGAGGAGGCCATTGAGGGAGCACTTCGGTAACATCCGCGCCCGCCTGTCCACAACGCCTCCACAGGGCCCCCACACCCGTCACAATGAACGCGTTTGACCGGTAACCACCGTGTTTCGCATCTTGCGATCATGATGAGCGCCGTAGAATCTGGGTTTTCTGGTTTTACAAGATGCTGCGGGTTCGCGGCAGTTGGGGGGATCGAGGGCCGGTTGCGGGCTGAGCGGGGGTAGGGGCCTCGTTCATGAACGGATGCCGAGGGGGGCATCATGCAACCGGAAGGTCGCGTTGCCGTGTCTATAGGGTGTGGATGACGTGGTGACTGCGATCCACCACTGATACGTCTGTGAAGGTCGAGGGGGACCTGCAGCAGACGGTAGGAAGCTACGAAACACGCGGCTGTCCGCGTGTGGGGGGATGACTCATGACGTCGAGGCCCACGGGTGCCCGGCAGGACCACGACCCGTCCCAGACCACTCAGCTCAGGGTGCCGTCGCACCGGATGAGCACCACGGGGACGTTCCGGCGGATCAAAAAGGCCCTGCCGAGGTACGACTACGAGCACTACAGCCGGCTCGCGGGTCCCCTCACCCAGCCGGATCCGGGCAAGCCGTACAAGGTGCAGTACCGCTCGCTCATCTCGCAGGAACCGCACCGCATCCGCGTCGCCCTGATGCTGGCCGCGGCCCCGGTGCTGTCCCTGGTGCTGCTGTTCTGGCTGCTCCAGCCCGAGCACTGGACCGAGCGCGACTACCCGGCCTTCGACTGGCTGCCCACGCTCGACATGGTGATGCTCGTCTCGATCGGCCTGATCGAGTTCTTCCGCTGCATGAACGTGCTGTCGAACGCGCACGCCACGCTGGTGGCCCGCGACCCGATCCCGGTGGTGCCCGAGACCGGCACCAGAGTGGCCTTCCTCACCTCCTTCGTGCCCGGCAAGGAGCCGCTGGAGATGGTGACGAAGACCCTGGAGGCGGCCGTGCGGATCCGCCACCGGGGTCTGATGCACGTGTGGCTGCTCGACGAGGGCGACGACCCCGAGGTGAAGGCGGTCTGCGAGCGCCTCGGTGTGCACCACTTCTCCCGCAAGGGCGTCGCGAAGTGGAACCAGGCCAAGGGCCCGCACCGCGCCAAGACCAAGCACGGCAACTACAACGCCTGGCTCGAGGCGCACGGCGACAACTACGACTTCTTCGCGTCGGTCGACACCGACCACGTGCCGCTGCCCAACTACCTGGAGCGGATGCTCGGCTTCTTCCGCGACCCGGACGTCGGGTTCGTCATCGGCCCGCAGGTCTACGGCAACTACGACAACGCCATCACCAAGGCCGCCGAGTCGCAGCAGTTCCTCTTCCACGCGCTGATCCAGCGCGCCGGCAACCGCTACGGCTCCCCGATGTTCGTCGGCACCTCCAACGCCGTGCGCATCAAGGCGCTGAAGCAGATCGGCGGTCTGTACGACTCGATCACCGAGGACATGGCGACCGGCTTCGAGATGCACCGCCACAAGAACCCGGCGACGGGGAAGAAGTGGCGCTCGGTGTACACGCCGGACGTGCTCGCCGTCGGGGAGGGCCCCAGCGCCTGGACGGACTTCTTCACCCAGCAGATGCGCTGGTCGCGAGGGACGTACGAGACGATCATCGGGCAGTACTGGAAGGGCTGGTACTCGCTGCCGCCGAGCAAGCTCTTCAACTACACGATGATGATCATCTTCTACCCGATGTCGGCCCTGAACTGGATCCTGGCGGCGCTGAGCTGCTGCCTGTTCCTGGGCCTGGGCGCCTCGGGTGTGAACATCGACCCGGCGGTCTGGCTGATGCTCTACGGCAACGCCTCCGCCCTGCAGATCGGCCTGTACGTCTGGAACCGCCGGCACAACGTCTCGCCGCACGAGCCGGAGGGCTCCGGTGGTGTGGCCGGCATGGTGATGTCCGCGCTGTCGGCACCGCTGTACGCGAAGGCGCTGATCGACTCCGTGCTGCGCCGCAAGAGCAAGTTCGTGGTCACGCCCAAGGGCGACTCGGCGAGCCCGGACCGCTGGTTCGGCACGTTCCGCTACCACTGGTACTTCGTCGCGATCTTCGGTGGTTCGATCGCCGCCGGCTTCGTCTTCGGCCACTCCCACCCCGCGATGATCATCTGGGCGACGTTCGCCCTGCTGATCACCGCCTCGCCGGTGTTCGCCTGGCGCTGGCAGCTGCGGCAGGACGCGAAGAAGCCCGCCGCCCATGCCGCGGGACAGCTACAGGACCCTGCGAGGCCGCAGTCGACGCAGCCGCCGGCGATCCCGCAGCAGCCGTCGGCGCACGCCCCGCAGCAGAAGCCCACGTGGGCCGCCACCCCGGGCGCACACGGGGAGGTCGGAGGGACCGACCAGACCATGCAGATCGCCCTTGGTGGACTTGGGGGACGTAAGGAATGAACGACCGTGCAGGCCGCCGCCGGGCCCGTCGACTCGCGATCGGCACGGCGGTGGTACTCGCGCTGGCCGGGATGAACGGGCCGTGGCTCTACCGCTTCAGCACCGAGAAATACCACCAGTACACAATCAACAAACCGGAGTACAAGGCCGCGAACGGCAAGTGGGAGATCGTCGATTTCCCCGAGGAGTACCGGCAGAACACCATCCACGCGGCGCTGCTGCGCACCGGCAAGGTGCTGCTCGTCGCGGGGTCCGGCAACAACCAGGACAACTTCGACGCGAAGAAGTTCGACACCCGGATATGGGACCCGGTCAAGGGCACCATCAAGAAGGTCCCCACGCCGGCCGACCTGTTCTGCACCGGCCACACGCAGCTCGCCAACGGCAACCTGCTGATCGCGGGCGGCACCAAGCGCTACGAGAAGCTCAAGGGTGACGTCACCAAGGCCGGCGGCCTGATGATCGTCCACAACGAGAACCCGGACAAGCCGATCACACTGCCCGCCGGCACGAAGTTCACGGGCAAGGAGAACGGCAAGACCTTCGTCTCCAAGGACCCGGTGCTCGTGCCGCGCGCGAAGAAGGTCTTCGACAAGGCGACCGGCAGGTTCCTGCGCAACGACCCCGGTCTCGGCCGGATCTACGTCGAGGCGCAGAAGCGGGGCAAGAAGCACGAGACGGGCACGCAGGACAACTACCGTGTGCACGGCCTGAAGGGCGCCGACGCCAAGAACACCTACGGCATCGCGCAGAAGCTCGCCCTGGACAAGAAGGACTTCCAGGGCATCCGGGACGCCTTCGAGTTCGACCCCGTGGCCGAGAAGTACATCAAGGTCGACCCGATGAAGGAGGCCCGCTGGTACCCGACGCTCACCACCCTGAGCGACGGGAAGATCCTCAGCGTCTCGGGCCTCGACGACATCGGCCAGCTGGTCCCGGGCAAGAACGAGATCTTCGACCCGAAGACCAAGAAGTGGGCCTACACCGGCAAGGTCCGGCAGTTCCCGACCTACCCGGCGCTGTTCCTCATGCAGAACGGCAAGGTCTTCTACTCGGGGTCCAACGCGGGCTACGGGCCGGACGACGTGGGCCGTGAGCCGGGCGTGTGGGACGTGGACACCAACAAGTTCACGAAGATACCGGGCCTGAGCGACCCCACGCTGATGGAGACGTCCGGCACGGTGCTGCTGCCGCCGGCGCAGGACGAGAAGTACATGGTGGTCGGCGGCGGTGGCGTCGGCGAGTCCGAGGTGTCCAGCGAGAAGACCCGGATCGTCGACCTCAAGAAGGCGAACCCGCGCTTCGTGGACGGCCCGTCCCTGGACAAGGGCACGCGCTACCCGAACGCCTCGATCCTGCCCGACGACAGCGTGCTGATCTCCGGCGGTTCGGAGGACTACCGCGGCCGCAGCGACTCCAACATCTTCGAGGCGCGGCTCTACGACGCGGAGAAGAACGAGCTCAAGCGGGTCGCCGACCCGCTCGTTGGCCGCAACTACCACTCCGGGTCGATCCTGCTGCCCGACGGACGCGTGATGTTCTTCGGCTCCGACTCGCTCTACGCCGACAAGGCCAACACCAAGCCGGGCAAGTTCGAGCAGCGCATCGAGATCTACACGCCGCCCTACCTCTACGGCGACGGGGACCGGCCCTCGCTGTCGGGCGGCCCGCAGACCATCAAGCGCGGCGGCACGGGGACGTTCACCTCGTCGGACGCGGCCAAGGTCAAGAAGGTCCGGCTGATCCGGCCGAGCGCCGCCACACACGTCACGGACATCGACCAGCGGTCGATCGCACTGGACTTCAAGGCGTCCGGCGACCAGCTGACGGTGACCGTGCCGGAGAACCGGAACCTGGTCCAGGCGGGCTGGTACATGGTGTTCGTGACGGACGCCGACGGGACCCCGAGCAAGGCTCAGTGGGTCAAGGTGCCCTGACGGGCAACCGGGAAGGGGCGCTCTCCCGCGGGGAGGGCGCCCCTTGCGTATGGCCGGTACGTCAGCCGGTGGCCTTCGCCAGCTTCAGGGCGTAGTCCGCCCACCACTGGCCCGCCTTGGGTCCGCCCTTGCACTCGCCGTCCGACTCCCCCGGCCGCTTCACCCACAGGTACGCGTCGACCAGCGGGTCGGCCGTCTTCGTCGTCGGGGTCTCGCCCAGGGAGCGGCCCGGCGGGTTGCACCAGCGCTCGTCGGGGTTGCCGGCGGTGTAGGGGCCCTTGCCGTTGCGGCTGGTGTCGATGACGAAGTGCTTTCCGCCGACCTTGGCGGACAGCTGCTTGCCGTAGGTGATGGAGTCCTCGGTGGAGTAGAAGTTGGAGACGTTGACCGAGAAGCCGTCGGCCTGCGCGATGCCCGCGCGGTTCAGCGGCTCGAAGATCTGGTCGGGGTTCTGCCAGCCGGCGTTGCCCGCGTCGAGGTACACCTTCGTGTTCTTCAGGGACTTCAGCTGGGCGACGGCGCCCTTGAGGAGGTCGTAGCGCTCCTCGTGGAACTGCTCGGGCGTGCAGCCGTCGACGAGGTGGAGCAGCGCGTCCGGTTCCAGGATGACCGTGGCGGGCCGGTCGCCGATGCCCGCGGCCACGCCGTCGATCCAGTCACGGTAGGCGTTGCCGTCGGCGGCACCGCCCTGCGAGTACTGGCCGCAGTCGCGGTGCGGGATGTTGTAGAGGACCAGCAGGGCCGTGCGGCCGGCCTTGTCGGCGGCCTCGGTGAAGCCCCGGGTCTGCTCCTGCGGATCGTCCGGGCCGACCCACTCGGCGACCGGCTGTTCGGCGATCTTGCGGATCTGCTCGGCGTCCTGCTTCTTGCCGGACTTCTCCAGGTCGGCGACCTCCCGGGCCGCGGTTCCATCCGGATTGACCCAGAACGGGGCCTTTTCCTTGGGCTGTTGGGTGATCCCGGCGCCCGCTTCGGCGCCTTCGTCCGATCCGTCTCCTCCGTCGGAGGAAGAACACCCCGTGATCAGCAGTGCCGCCCCCAGCACCACTGCGGACATCCGCCTCCCGGCGAATCCCCCGGCCCCCCTGCTGCCGTACATCCAACTCCCCCTTGATGCACCGTTCCAAGTCTCAATCCTGACATACGTCCCGCGGCACCCACGAGGTCGAACCCCACCTGCGCGGATGACGCAGCGCCACCGTATCGGGACTTGGCGTCATCCAGGCTCAAGGCTCCAGGCCCCGGCAGCCCTGCGACCCCAGAGCCTTGTCAGGCAAGCGCCTGATCTCCGGCCAGAGATTCACTCACCGTGACATCCAAGGCCTCCCGCGCACCCCGCCGGGTCACTCCGCATCCCGCGCACGCCGCGATCGAGGACCGGCCCGGTCGACGGCTTCAGGGGGAGCGGGTCGTCGACCGGGGCGGGTGGGCGGGACGCGTCGGGGCTTCAGAGTCCCGTCCCCGTCAGGTACGCCGAGACGATCACGTTCGCCGTGTAGCTGCGGGTCGTACGGTCGAAGCTGCCGCCGCAGGTGACCAGCCGCAGTTCGGCCCGCCCCGACTCGCGGGGCCCGTAGGCCTGGTGGGCGTCGAAGTGGTCGCGGGTGAGGACCTGGACGGACTCCACGGTGAACTCGGCGACCTTGGCGTCGGCCCGGATCACCCGGATCGTCTGGCCCGGTCGCATGGCACTGACCTTGTAGAAGACGGCGGGCCTGGTGTCGGTGTCGACGTGACCGACCATCAGCGCGGTGCCGGGCGCCCCGGGCGCGACCCCGCCGGCGTACCAGCCGACCACGCCCGGCTGGTCGTACGGCGGCGGATCGAGCGCGCCGCGTGCGTCGAGGCCGCGCGCCACCACGGGGGCCTGGACGCCGAGCCCGGGGATGTCGACCCGCTGCGGCAGCGCGTCGCCCAGGGGGCGGTGCTCGGGCGGCAGCTTGATGTCCGGGGGCCGTCCGGCCGCCGCCATGTCACCCGTGGCGGGGGCGGCTAGGCCGTGCCGCGTCTCGGTGACCTCGCGGCCCCACAGCCACAGCCCGAGCAGCAGCACGACCCAGGCCATACCGGTCAGCAGGCGGCCGGTGCCCGAGAAGCGTCCCTGAACCTGATCGTGATCCCGCATGGTCAGTCCGTTCCACGGCCCCGGCGGACACCACGCAGCGCGACGGCCACCGCGGCCGCACCGGCGAGCACCAGCCCGGTCACCCCTTGCGCCGTACCGGGACCGGTACCGCGCTCCTCGGCGGCGACGAGAGCGGCGGCACCGCCACCACCAGCCCGGACGGGGGCGACGGGTGAGGCCGGCGTACTGGGCCGGTGCGCTTCCCCGTCGACGCCGGGAGCGGACGGCTGTCCGCCCTTTCCGGGCGCGGGCGGCTGACCCCCGGCCCCGGGCACGGGAGGGGGCGCGGCCCGGGACCGCCCCGCCTCGCCGTCCTGGACGGTGAGCGTGCCGGTCCGTCGCGTGTCGCCGCAGGTGACCTGGACGGCGTACGAACCCGCCCGGAGCGTGGAGCGGACGCGGCTCTCGCCGGTGAGCTCGCGTGCGCCGGTGACGGTCAGCCGCGCGTCCGCGACGAACGCCGCCGAGGCCGCCACGGCCGTCCGCTGCGCGCAGCCGGTCACGCGGAGTGTGACGTCACTGCCGGGGGCGGGGGCCGCCGGGGTCACCGCGACGCTCCCCGCGTCCGCCGCGTACGCCGCCGGTGCGAGGGCGACGGCGGCCAGGATGCTCGTACAGACAGTGACTCTCAGGGAACCCATCGTGAACCTCCAGACGTCTGGAGCCTCCCCCGCGCGGTGGGCCGCCGCATCCTCAGGGACGCGGCGGCTGCTCCGTGCGGGTGACGACGGGTTTGAGCCCTCTGCGAGTCGCCGCCCGGGTTCAGACCCGGTCGACCAGATCCGCGATCGAGTCCACGACCTGCGACGGCCGGTACGGGAAGTCCTCGACCTGTTCGGGCCGGGTCAGACCGGTGAGCACCAGGAACGTCTGCATCCCGGCCTCCATGCCGGCCAGCACGTCGGTGTCCATGCGGTCGCCGATCATCGCGCTGGTCTCGGAGTGCGCCCCGATGGCGTTCAGCCCGGTCCGCATCATCAGCGGGTTGGGCTTGCCCGCGAAGTACGGCTTCTTGCCGGTCGCCTGGGTGATCAGCGCGGCCACCGCGCCGGTCGCGGGCAGCGGGCCCTCGGTGGAGGGGCCCGTCTCGTCGGGGTTGGTGCAGATGAACCGGGCGCCGCCGAGGATGAGCCGGACCGCCTTGGTCATGGCCTCGAAGGAGTACGTGCGGGTCTCGCCGAGGACGACGTAGTCCGGCTCGTGGTCGGTCAGGATGTAGCCGATGTCGTGCAGCGCGGTGGTCAGCCCGGCCTCGCCGATGACGTACGCCGAGCCGCCCGGCCGCTGGTCGTCCAGGAACTGGGCGGTGGCCAGGGCCGAGGTCCAGATGCTCTCGATCGGCACCTCCAGGCCCATGCGGCGCAGCCGGGCGTGCAGGTCGCGCGGGGTGTACATCGAGTTGTTGGTGAGGACCAGGAAGGGCTTCCCGGACTCGCGGAGCTTCTTCAGGAAGGCGTCGGCACCGGGGATCGGTACGCCCTCGTGGATGAGCACACCGTCCATGTCGGTGAGCCACGATTCGACGGGCTTGCGGTCTGCCATGTGCGGGATCTCCTGCCGTACGCGGTCCAGCGTGCGACCCAGCCTAAACAGTGGCGGGATCTTGCGGAATGGCCGGCGTGCGGCGTCCCGACTGGCGGGACGGCCTGTTCAGCGGCGGCGGCGTGCGACGAGCAGCGCCCCGCCGCCGACGAGCAGCAGGGCCGCGGCGGCCGCGGCGACCTGGGTGCCGGTGCCGGTGCGGGCCAGTTCCTCCGCGAAGGGGAACCGGTCCTCGCGGGGCGGCACGGAGGCGTCGGAGTCGGGACGGGACTCGGTGCCCGTGTCGGTGCCGGTCCCCGCCTCACCGTCGTCGATCCCGAACCGGTAGTCGTTCGACTGCCCGACCCAGTCGCCGTCGTCGTCGTGCCGCTGCACCACCGCGGCGTTGGCCGTGACGTCGTTGGGCACGGCGTCCGAGGTGAGCGTGAGCCGCACCTTCACGGTGACGGTTCTGCCCGGCCCGACGGTGAACCCGGCGAACCGGTCGTCCTCGTCGGTGAACGCCCCGACGAGTTCGTCCTCGCCGGTCTTCTCGAACCGCACGGGATGGGCCCGCGCCCCCTCGAAGAACTCGAGGCGCGGCTGGGACGGTTCCAGGGCCCGCTTGTCGTCGACGAGCACGACGACGGGGTGGATGCCGGTGCAGGTCCGGTCGGTGGTGTTGGTCAGGTCGACGTACCAGGTCCCGAACCCGCCCCCGGCCGTGTAGGAGTCCGGCCCGCCGTGGATGCGGGTGGTGAGCGGGAAGGTGTGGTCGTCGGGCGCGGCACAGGCGGGCGCCGGGGCGTCCGCGTGCGCCGGATGGGCGCCGGGAAGCAGGGCGGCGGCCGCCGCTGCCGCCGTCAGGCAGAGATGAGCGGGCGTGCAGAGTCGCATGATGATGTGACATTCCGAGCGGCGGGGGCCGCGAGACGCCGCCGACGCGAACCGCCCCCGAACGGCGGCGCGGATCCGCCCGGTCGGCGGACAGTCCCCGGGGGTGTCGGCAACGTCGCGTCGTCCGTCCGCGGGACGGGCCCTGCGGCGTCCGGTGCGTGCTCACGGCGTGCCGGGCGGACGCCCGCGTACCGGTCCGTACCCGGGTGTGCGCCCGGTGCGGCGAATGGAGTCCCCCTGCTCGAAGAGCTTGAGGGAGCGTGCCGGGCGTCGCGGGGCAGGCGGGACTTCGCGGACACCCCCTGGCGCCGCCCCACCCGAGCCGCTCCGCCGGTGGATCCTCAGCCGCCCCCACGCCCGAACACCGGCCCCAGCACCAGCTGAGCCGCTCCCACCGCCACGACCCCGCCGCCCCCGGACGTGACGCGCACCGGTACGGCGGCCTGGCCCGTTCGCCGGGCCCGGGCTTCCAGCACCGCACCGACCCCGTCCGTGAAGGCCTCCGGTGCCGCCGCCACCGTGCGGCCGCCCAGCAGGATGACGTCGATGTCGAGCAGCCCCACCAGGTTCGCCGCCCCGGCCCCCAGCACCCGCGCCGCCTCCGCCGGATCACCGCGCGCCACCGCAGCGAGGCACAGGGCCTCGACGCAGCCCCGGTTCCCGCAGGTGCACGGCGGGCCGTCGAGCTGGATCACCTGGTGGCCGAACTCCCCGGCGCCGGTCCTGGCCCCCCGGTGCACGCTGCCGCCGATGACCAGCCCGGCTCCCAGGCCCGTGCCGAGGTGCAGGTACGCGAAGGAGCCGCCCTCGCCCCCGGCGGCGAGGCCCAGCGCCGCCGCGTTGGTGTCCTTGTCGACCACGACCGGCACCCCGAGCCGCTCCGCCAGCGCCTCCCGCAGCGGGAAGCCGTCCCACTCGGGGAATCCGGTCACCCGGTGCAGCACCCCCCGGGCATGATCGAGCGGCCCGGGCAGCGCGACCCCCACCCCCAGCAGGACCCGGTCGAGCCCGGCCGGCCCCTGCCGCGAGGCCCCACCCAGCCCCGCCGATCCCTGCCCCCCGGCCGGCTCCTGCCGCGAGGCCCCACCGAGCCCGGCCGGCTGCTGCCCCCCGGCCGATTGCTGCCCCGAGGCCCCACCCAGCCCCGCCGATCCCTGCCCCCCGGCCGGCCCCTGCCGCGAGGCCCCACCCAGCCCGGCCGGCTGCTGCCAGGAGGCTCCACCGAGCCCGGCCGGCAGCACCCCGGTCACCGTCTCCCGCACCGCTCCCAGCACGGCCTCCGCCCCCGCCCCCAGGTCCAGCGCGGCCCGCCCCTCCCCCACCACGGCCCCCCTCAGGTCCACGAGCACGGCCCGCACCTCGTCCCGGTCCAGATGGACCCCGACCGCGTGCCCCGCCTCGGGCACCAGCCGCAGCACCGTGCGCGGCTTGCCGCCGGTCGACGCCCGGCGTCCCGCCTCCGCCGCGAGCCCGTCCTCCCGCAGCCGGGCCGTGATCTTGCTGACGGCCTGCGGGGTGAGCCCGGTGCGCTCGGCGAGTTCGAGCCGGCTGATGCCCTCGTCCCCGGCCGTCCGCAGCAGGTCGAGCACGAGCGCGGCGTTGTGGCTGCGCAGGGCGAGCAGGTTCACCCCGCCGCCCCGTGCCCCGGCAGCACCCGTCCCGCCCGCCCCGCGCATGCCGCCCACTCCGCCCGTATGGTCGTCCACCCTGTTCACGCCCCCATTGTCCCCGGCGCTTGCACTTTGGCAACACCGTTGCGAAAGTGGGTGACATGACTGGCACACCCCTCGGCACAGCCCCCGGCTCGCCCCTCCGCGTCGGCCTCGTCGGCTACGGCCTCGCCGGCTCCGTCTTCCACGCCCCGCTGATCACCGCCACGGAGGGCCTCGCCCTCGACACGGTGGTCACCTCGAACCCGGAACGGCAGCAGCAGGCCCGTGCCGAGTTCCCGGACGTACGCCTCGCCGCCACACCGGACGAGCTGTTCGACCGGGCCGCCGAGCTGGACCTGATCGTCGTGGCGTCGCCGAACAGGACGCACGTGCCGCTCGCGGCCACCGCGCTCGAGGCCGGCCTGCCGGTCGTCGTCGACAAGCCCGTCGCGGGCACGGCGGCCGAGGCCCGCGAGCTGGCAGCCCTCGCCGAGGAGCGCGAGCTGCTCCTGTCCGTCTTCCAGAACCGCCGCTGGGACAACGACTTCCTCACCCTGCGCAAGCTGCTGAACGAGGGCGAGCTGGGCGACGTCCGGCGGTTCGAGTCCCGCTTCGAGCGCTGGCGCCCGAAGCCGAAGGGCGGCTGGCGGGAGTCCGGCGACCCCGCAGAGATCGGAGGTCTGCTCTACGACCTCGGCAGCCATGTCGTGGACCAGGCCCTGGTCCTGTTCGGCCCGGCGGCCTCCGTCTACGCGGAGACGGACATCCGCCGCCCGGGCGCCGAGACGGACGACGACACGTTCATCGCGCTCACGCACACCAGCGGCGTCCGCTCCCACCTCTACGTCTCCGCGACGACCGCCCAGCTCGGCCCCCGCTTCCGCGTCCTGGGCTCCACCGCCGGCTACGTCAAGTACGGCCTCGACCCGCAGGAGGCGGCGCTCCGGGACGGCCTGCGCCCCGGCCCCGGCTGGGGTGCGGAGCCCGAGTCGCTGTGGGGCCGCGTCGGCTCCGGCGAGTCCCCGGTGACCGGCGGCGGACGCGCCGAACCCACCCTCCCGGGCGACTACCCCGCTTACTATGCGGCCGTGGCGAAGGCCCTGCTGGAGGGCGCCCCGAACCCGGTGACCGCACGGGAGGCGGCCGCCGCCCTGGACGTACTGGAGGCCGCCCGTCGTTCGGCCCGCGAGAAGGTGACGGTGACGCTGTGACCCACAAGAGCAACCCCTCCCACAGCCAGGGGCTCACCCCGAAGTTCCACCCGGAGCTCACCCCGAGCCTGGAGGAGCTGGAGAAGCAGGAACGCCACCTGGTGTTCCGCCAGTTCACGTACGACGACGCCTGGGCGCTCGGCTCCCTCCTCGTGGAGATGGCCCGGGAGCGGCAGGCCCCGGTCGCCATCGACATCCACCGCGCCGGCCAGCAGCTCTTCCACGCGGCGCTGCCCGGCTCCACCCCGGACAACGACGCCTGGATCGCCCGCAAGCGCCGTGTGGTGGAGCGCTACGGCTCCGCTTCCTACCTGGTCGGCGCCCGCTTCCGTGCCAAGGGCAGCACGTTCGAGGAGTCCTCGCGCCTCGATCCCGGCACCTACGCGGCCCACGGCGGCTCCTTCCCGATCACCGTCGAGGGCGTGGGTGTGATCGGCGCGGTGACGGTGTCCGGGCTGCCGCAGCTCCAGGACCACCGGCTCGTGGTGGAGGCACTGGAGCGGTTCCTGGACCGCTGGAGGGACCGTCGGCCGGAATGACCGGGGACCCTCTCCGGTTGGCACCTGCGTAGGAGTGATCAAGCACGGCGCCCCAACCGGAGGGACCCCCACCCATGACCACCCCCCTGAAGGAGACCGTCGGCCGGTACGGCATCTGGAGCGTAGGCCTGCGCTCGGAGGACCCGGACCGGCGCGGCGAACTCGCCGAGGCCGCCGCCGAACTGGAGGAACTCGGCTACGGTGCCGTCTGGCTGGGCGGCAACAGCTCCGCCGCCAACGCCGCCCCGCTGATCGGGGCGACCTCGAAGCTCACGGTCGGCACCAGCATCCAGAGCATCTGGCAGCACGAGCCGGACGCCGCCGCCACGGCCTTCGCGGACCTGGAGGCGACCCACCCCGGTCGGTTCCAGCTGGGCCTCGGGGTGAGTCACGCCAAGCGGGTGGAGCAGTACGCCCGCCCCTACTCGGCCCTGGTCGAGCATCTCGACGGCCTGGACGCCGCCGGAGTGCCGTCGGACCGGCGCCTCCTGGCCGCCCTGGGCCCGAAGTCGCTCCGGCTGGCCCGCGACCGGGCGGCGGGCTCGATCCCGTACCTGGTCACCCCGGAACACACCGCGCACGCCCGCGAGATCCTCGGCGAGGCCCCTCTGCTGGCCCCGGAGCTGGGCGTCGTCCCGGAGACGGACCCGGCCCGCGCCCGCGCCCTGGCCCGCGAGTTCCTGGAGATCTACCTCCCCCTGCCGAACTACACCAACAACTTCCTCCGGCACGGCTTCACCGAGGACGACCTGTTGGACGGCGGCAGCGACCGCCTCGTCGACGCCCTGTTCGCCTGGGGCGACGACACGGCGATCCGCACCAAGATCGACGCCTTCTTCGAGGCGGGCGCGGACCACGTCGCCCTCCAGGTCCTGACCGGCGAGCCCCGCGACGCCCTCCCGAGGAAGGCGTGGCGCGACCTGGCTTCCGCACTGGCGTGAGGGGAGCGCCCGAAGGGGCGCGGGGAACTGCGCGACCGGCCACGAACTGCCCGCAGCCGGAAACCAACCGCAGTCCCCCGCCCCTCCCAGCGGAGCGCTACGCGTCCTTGAACTCCTGCCGCTGCCGCCCGAGCCCCTCGATCTCGAGCTCCACGACGTCCCCGGCCCGCAGGAACGGCTTGGGCTCGGGCGCCCCCAGGGCGACCCCCGCCGGCGTCCCCGTGTTGACGACGTCACCGGGGTACAGCGTCATGAACTGGCTGAGGTACCGCACGACCTCCCCCACCGGGAAGATCTGCTCGGCCGTCGTCCCGTCCTGCTTCAGCTCCCCGTTGACCCAGAGCTTCAGGGACAGGTCCTGCGGATCGCGCACCTCGTCCGCCGTCACGAGCCACGGCCCCAGCGGGTTGAACGTCTCGCAGTTCTTCCCCTTGTCCCAGGTCCCGCCACGCTCGATCTGGAACTCCCGCTCGGACACGTCGTGCGCCACGGCGTACCCGGCGACATGCGCGAGCCCCTCCTCCGCGGACCCCAGATACCTGGCCCTGCGTCCGATGACGACGGCCAGCTCGACCTCCCAGTCGGTCTTGAGGGACCGCCGCGGCACGAGGACCGTGTCGTTCGGCCCGACCACCGTGTCCGGCGCCTTCATGAAGACGACCGGCTCGGCGGGCGGCTCGGCTCCGGTTTCGCGCGCATGGTCGTGGTAGTTCAGGCCGATGCAGACGATCTTGCCGATCCGCGCCAGCGGCGGTCCGACCCGCAGCCCGGTGGCGTCCAGGACGGGCAGCTCGCCGGCGTCGGCGGCGGCCCGGACCCGGGCGAGCAGCTCGTCGTCGGCGAGCAGAAGGCCGTCGATGTCCGCGACGACGCCCGACAGGTCCCGCAGGGTCCCGTCGGCGTCGAGCAGCGCGGGCCGCTCCGCCCCTGCCGTACCGACTCGCAGCAGCTTCATGATCAGTCTCCCTCGATCGCGGGCGCCCGCCCGATGAGCGGGACCCGGATGCGGCGGGGCAGCCATCGGAGGACTGGTCGATCCTCCAAGCTGGACGTGCACTCCGCAATACCCCGTTCACGTACTGGACCCCGCCCGCCGGGTCACCGGTACAGCACGGCCCGCTCGACGGCACTCCACGTCGTACTGGTCACGACGTACAGCGCGGCGGCCAGCGGCACGACGGCCACGGTGACGAGCGTGAAGAACGACATGAACGGCATCACCCTGGTCACCGCCCCCAGCCCGGGCGTCTGCTCCCCGGCACCGGCCTGGGCGGCCGGGTTCGCGGCCAGCATGCGCTTGCCGCTCCGGTAGCTGAACGCGGCGACGCAGGCCACGACGACGAACAGCGCGGCGTACACGAGCCCCGCGCCGCTGAGGAGACCGCCGTCGAGCGCGTCCGTCCACCGCTCCCCCAGCGGTGCGGCGAACAGCTGGTGACCCAGCAGCCCGTTGGCCTCGCCGCCGATCGTGTCGCTGGAGAACAGGTGGTAGAGCAGGAAGAACGCGGGAATCTGCAGCATCCCGGGCAGGCAGCCGGCCAGCGGCGACACCTTCTCCTCGGCGTGCAGCTCCAGCACGGCCTTCTGGAGGTTCTCGGGGTTCTTCCCGTGCTTCTTGCGCAGCTCGGCGATCTTCGGCTGGAGCGCGGTCCGGGCCTTCTGGCCACGCGCGGCGGCCCGGGACAGGGGGTGGACGAGGAGTCGTACGAGCGCGGTGAACAGGACGATCGCCGCGGCGGCCGCAGAGGCGCCGAACAACGGCTGGAGCAGGTCGGCGAGGTGCTCGACCAGGTGGGCGAAGACGAACATGGGTGAGCCCTCCGGGGGGTCTCGTCGTGCCGGAACAGGTCATGGCGGCATGACGACCCGCGCGGGGTCACCTCTGAGTGAATGCACCCCTACGCGACGGTCGCCCGGAGGGCGTGACCGGGTGCCCGGGGCCGGGTGCGCCCCCGGGCGTCGGGGTCGCGCTGGGGCAGGAAGGCCGTACGCCGGTCCCGGTCGCGGATGGCCGTACGCACCCGCGTACGCGGCACGGTGGGCGCGCAGCGCGAGGTGACGAGGGCGCAGAGCGCGAGGGCGGCCGAGGCCGCGGTGGTCGCGGCGAGGGCGACGGTGGCGGAGAGGCTGCCGGTGTCGAGCAGCGACACCTCGACGAGCAGGAAGAGCAGCACGAGGGCGGGACGCAGAGTCGCCCAGCTCCGGCTCATCGGCTGCCCCCCTCGGATATGTGTGTATGCCCTGTTGTTCGTTATACAGGATCACCCTCCCGAGCGGGTCCGCGACTTCGTACACGGGTTTGAGAAAGGTTCGCCGGAACTATCGACAACCCACCCGCCACACCCGATGCTTCTCGTCACCAGCCACGGGGACACCCCTGCGGCCCCGGGCCGGGGACCGGTGTCTGCCCCCCAACTCCCTTACGGAGGAGCCGTGATCCGACGCAGAAGTCTGCTGGCCGCAGCAGGCGGTACGTTCCTCGGCAGCGCCCTGGCGACGGGCACCGCGCACGCGGACGCCACGATCGCCGTCAACCCGTCGACGACGTACGGCACCTGGGAGGGCTGGGGCACCTCCCTCGCCTGGTGGGCCAACGTCTTCGGCGCCCGGGACGACTTCGCCGATCTGTTCTTCACCACCAAGTCCGTGACGTACAACGGCAGATCACTCCCCGGCCTGGGCATGAACATCGCCCGCTACAACCTGGGCGCGTGCAGCTGGAACAGCGTCGGCGGCGAGACGATGGTGAAGTCGCCCAACATCCCCGGCTTCAAGCAGATCGAGGGCTTCTGGCAGGACTGGAACAACGAGGACCCCACCTCCTCGGCGTGGAAGTGGACGGCGGACGCCAACCAGCGCGCGATGCTGGTGAAGGCGACGCAGCGGGGCGCGATCACCGAGCTGTTCGCCAACTCCCCGATGTGGTGGATGTGCAGCAACCACAACCCCTCGGGCGCGGCGGGCGGCGGCAACAACCTCCAGACCTGGAACTACCGCCAGCACGCCTCCCACCTGGCGGCCACAGCCCTGTACGCACGCAACAACTGGGGCGTGAACTTCGCGACGGTCGACCCCTTCAACGAGCCGGCCTCCACCTGGTGGACCGCGACCGGCACCCAGGAGGGCTGCCACATGGACCCGGCGGTCCAGGCGGCCGTACTCCCCTACATGCGCAGCGAGCTGGACAAACGCGGCCTCACGAACCTCCGCATAGCGGCCTCGGACGAGACGAACTACGACACGGCCCGCTCGACGTGGGCGTCCTTCAACTCCTCCACCAAGGCCCTGGTCTCCCAGGTCAACGTGCACGGCTACCAGGGCTCGGGCGGCCGCCGCGACCTCCTCTACACGGACGTGGTGACCACCTCCCGCAAGAAGCTGTGGAACTCCGAGACGGGCGACAGCGACGGCACGGGCCTGACCATGGCGTCGAACCTCTGCTACGACTTCCGCTGGCTGCACCCCACGGCCTGGTGCTACTGGCAGGTCATGGACCCGACGACGGGCTGGGCGCTGATCGCCTACGACAAGAACACGCTCCAGCCGACGACCGTCCAGACCAAGCACTACGTGCTGGCCCAGTTCAGCCGCCATATCCGCCCCGGCATGACGATCCTGGACACGGGCGTGAGCTACGCGGTGGCGGCGTACGACGCGACGGCCCGCCGCCTGGTGATCGTGGCGGTCAACACCGCGACCTCGGCCCAGACCCTCACCTTCGACCTCTCCCGCTTCTCGACGGTGACGGGCGGCTCCGGAGGCCTCGTCCCCCGCTGGAACACGGTCACGACGGGCGGCGGCGACCTCTACACGGCCCGCTCGGACATCCGCCTGTCCGGCAAGTCGGTAAGCGTCCCCTTCGCGGCGAAGTCGGTCCAGACCCTCCACATCGACGGCGTGACGCTGTAAGTCCGACGACGGTCGGCGGTTCGGGGCGAACCGCCGTCCCCGGGACGACGAGCGTGAGAGCCCGATATCGGGTCTGGCCTGCACATCTCTCACGCTCGTCACCTCCCGGCAGTACGGTGTCCCCCATGCGCCCCGACACGCCTGCCGAAAACGTCGACCACACCGCCGAGGCGGCACGCCTGGAGCGGACCGCCGGCCTGTATCCCGAGGACGCCGAGGCCCTGCTGCTGCGGGCAGCGGCCCATCTGGAGCTCTCCGGCGACCGCCCCACCGCGACCACGCTCTACGACCGCCTGCTCTCCTCCTCCGACGGCCTGGAGAACCCCCACCTGGTACGGGCGCTCAAGGCCTCGAACCTCTGGGAGTACGGCCACGAGGCCGAGGCCCGCGCGATCATCGAGGGCGTCCGGGTGGCGTCCCCCAAGGACCCGGCCCCCTGGGTGATCGTCGCGGAGTCCCTGGAATCCCACGACGAACTGGAAGCGGCCCACGAGACGTTCACGGAGGCCGTGCACCGCCTCCTGGCCGACGTCCCGGAGCCCCCCTACGCCACCCACCCCCTCCTCTTCGGCCGCCACCGCGTACGGCGCATGCTGGGCAAGTCCCACGACGAGTGGGACGCCCTGGCGGACTCGGTCCACTCCCTCCCGATCACCCTGGACGAACTCCACGACCCCAAGCGCGTGTGGTCCCTGGGCTCGGAGAACCCCGCGGAACTGGAGGCGGAGATCCTCCGCCTCCGAGCGGAACTGGGCGCGTACCGGGAAGCCCTCTCCCGCCCCTTCCCGGTGGCGATCCTGCACTGGCCGGCGGGCGAGCTCACGGAACTCCTGGAGGCGTACCCGTCACTGTCGACGGAGTACCCGTCCCACGCCGAGCACCTGGCCTCGATAGAGCAGTCCCTGCGCGAACTCGCCGCCTCCGGCACCCCGAACCTGGGCATCGTCACCGGCACGGTCCCGTCCTACGAGGCCTTCGCGGCGTCGGAGGGCTCGTCCCCGGGCGACGCGACGCTCCTCCCCCAGTACGCGACGACACTGGCGGCGCGTGGCCGGGCAGTGGCGTGGCCTCCACAGCGGGGGGCGGCTTGCTGGTGCGGGTCGGGCGAGGCGTATGGCGAGTGTCACGGCTCGGCCGCGTAGCCGACACGTGCACGAGCCCCCGCACTCCACGGAACAGGGCGAGGCCTTCGGCCCATGGCTAGGACGTCAGCTGCGTCAAGCAGGTATGACGCAGGCGGACTTGGCCGACCGGGCCGGAGTGCCTCGCGCCACCGTGTCAGCGTGGGTCACCGGCCGCGCGGAACCACGTGAGGAAGCCATGGCCCACATCGCGACAACCCTCGCCACCGCAAGCCCAAAGTAGCGCGCACGACCGCCCCGATGCGCTGGCCCCACAGGGCTAGGCTAGCCGCCCCCGCCCGCACGCCGCTAAGCCAACCCGGCGTGCGCAGAACCGCTGACGCGCCCGCCACCGCCGAGCACCTCGACAGCCACCCCTGCGCTACGAACCTCTGGACCCCGCTTCCCCGGGCCGCCCGCTCGCTTCTCTCCCCGTGCTGGAGCGGCCCGGGTCAAGGGTGGCCCGCAGGGCCATCGGCGCCAGCCGACGCGGAACGCAGCGCAGCGGAGTGAAGCGCCCTTGAGGCGGGGCGCGGAAGCGCGACACTGGCCAGGAAGCGGGCGGTCCTACACGGCAAAACGCCGCTGTCGTCCTGGGCTGATGATCCACCATGTCGACCATAATCAAGAGCATGGACGCCAGCGGAAACGACGGGCCGATAGCCCCTGACGGAACACCATGGTGGGAGATCACGGTCCAGCCGGGTACCCACAAGCCGTTTGGTCAAGAACGACGACTAGCAGCCTGGCTCTGGTTCAACAAGGAAATAGGCGACATATTCACGATGAACGAGCTCCGCGGTGCGCTGGGCCCTGACATCGTCGGCAAGTCTGAGCACCTCAATCGCCGTCTCCGCACGCTGCGCTCAGTGGGATGGGTGATTCCGTCATACAAAGATGACGGCTCGCTGGGCACGGACGAGTACCGGCTCCAGGCAAAGGGAGCTCGATACTGGCTTGACGAGGACCGCCAAGCTCACAAGCGATTTGCGCCATCAGCTCGCATGCGGCGCGACGTCATATACCGGGACGGCGGACGCTGCGTTGTCTGCGGAACGGCGGCCGGGGAGTCCTACCCGGGTGAGCCCGACAGCAAGGCTCGTCTCACCATCGGGCACCGAGTGCCCCAGGAGCGTTTGAGGACGCGCGGAACTGCCGACGACATCGAGAACTGGCGTACCGAGTGTGCACGGTGCAACGAGCCCGTTCGAGACGAGGTCCCCGATCCCTGGCAGTACGACGAGGTACTAGCACAGGTCCGGCGCCTAAGCCGAGGAAACAAGCAAACGCTACTCAGCTGGTTAAAGCGAGCAGAACGTACGCGTTCACAGCTTGATCGTGTCTACGATCAAGCCCGAGTCCTCACTCACAAGGAGCAGGAGGACCTCATCGCCTACTTGCGGACCAGCTCCGGCAACTCGAGTTAGGGGTTCCCCTCACGTGACAGCAGCACTTACGGTGGCCAGGAAAGATTTCCACAATGCCCTTATCGAGAAGTACACTCTTTCACTGTCTCCTGATGGAGTTGCCTCAAACGCCGACAGCAGCCAAAGGACGAGCGTAAGCATTGCACTGAGCATTGCAAAGGATCTCGCCGCAGGAATCATTCCCAAGAAGCTCACCGGACAGCGAGTTGGAAAGCAGTTCGAAGAAGCCGTCGAAGGGTTTCTATCAGACACCTTCCCCCTATTTCAATCACTTCGCCCAGGTGATTGGAATATCGAAAACGTCGGCGGCTCCCGAGCCGAGTATCAAATTTCTAGGTACGAGCCCTACACCCATCTAGCCGACCTCGCCAACGCCATCCAGAACGACCGGAACCTCGCCTCGGTGCTGGGAAATTCGTACGAGATCAGTCCCGACATTCTTGTACTTCGAAATCCCGAGCCGGACGAGGCCATCAATCGCGATTCCGATCTAGTGGACTCGAAATCGGGTCGACATGCCATCATCAGAGCAGCCAACCAAGAGCATCCCATTGTCCACGCCATAGTTTCATGCAAGTGGACACTTCGCAGTGACCGTGCACAGAATGCACGCTCGGAGGCTCTCAACGTTATCCGTAATCGAAAGGGACGGACTCCCCACATCGCGGTCGTCACTGGAGAACCATCGCCATCTCGACTGGCATCTCTAGCCCTCGGCACAGGAGATATCGACACCGTGTATCACTTCGCCCTGCCAGAACTAATCCAGGCGGTCAGGGCGACAGGTAACGACGAGGCGGTCAGCATGCTGAACACCCTCGTTAGTGGCAAACGGCTCCGCGACATCAGCGACCTGCCACTCGATCTGGCGATCTAGCAGCAGGCCCCGTTCGGCGGCGTAACGCGGCTAGCTGATTCGGGATCGCAACTCAGCGAATCGTGCGTGCCGGTCGTGGTCTTCCTGGCCTGTGAACCCCTTGAAGCCCGCGAGCCGGTACGCACGACCTCCGAGCTGGTCATCCTCGTCAATCACGAAGTCTCGCGCAAGAATGGCCATACGGCGCTCAAAGGCCAGCGAGTCCATTTTTTCACCGGCGAGCTGCACCAATTCTTTTTCCGTCAGCGCAGTTGACGCGTCCTTCAAGGCCAAGTAGAGCGCGTCGTGCATAACTTCGTTCTCGACGTCAGCCAGCTTCTTTTGCTCACCCTTACGATTCAAGGCGTTGGCAATCGAGGTGCCAATCGCGCGTGCCACAGGCGGCGGAAATGCATTGCCGATTTGCCGATACCTGGTCGTCTTCCGCCCAGTGAACTCCCACGCATAGTCAGGCTCCTCGCCCCAGCCCTGGATACGAGCCACCATCTCCGTAGTGAGCTTCGGCAGAAAATCCACGGGGGTCGAAGCATCCGGCGGCCCGTCAGCAACCCCCATTGCGTCTACACCAAGGTTGCGCCAGGCTGCTTTCGCACGCGTTGGCCCGAGATCCGCGCCACCATGCTTCTTTGATCCACCAACAATGGTAGGGGCGATATCATTGGCTTTCTTCACCCAGGCTTCGACACCCAGCCAGCCCTTCTCAGCCATCATGTCCTGCAATGCAGACCCAACGGTCTCCGAGGTGGGCTTTTCTTCAGGCCACTCGAACCATTGGGCATCCTCATGACGCATGGCAACGAGAACGAAACGTGGCCGCAACTGAGGAACGCCGTAATTGTTTGCATGCAAGAGCTTCCAGTCGGACCAGTACCCCAGGTCCCTAAGGCGATCTTTTACATGCTGCCGATAGGCAGAAAAGCGGGGCATTGATAGACCGCGAACGTTCTCAAGAAGGAGCGCCCGAGGGTTCATCTTGCCGGCCAGTTCGACGGCCCAGGCGAAAAGGTCACGCTCGTCGGTTGCGCCGAGCTGCTTCCCGGCGATCGAGAACGGAGGGCATGGCACGCCGCCAGCGAGGAGATCGATACCGACGTACTCGCCAGGCTTCCAGAGATCCTCATCGGCAACGTCACCGTGCACCACCTTCCAATCGCGGTTCTTGCGAAGGGTGTTGACGGCGTTCTCGTCGAGCTCAACGGCTACGGCGTGATCGAAACCTGCCAGCTCAAGGCCGAGCGACTGGCCCCCAGCGCCCGCGCAGATCTCCACGGCGGACAGATCAGCCACGCTCATACCTCCACGTCTGTCTTGCACAGGTCTACCATCCTGACCCATCAAACACTGTGGGTCTGACACTAGGGCTACGGTGTAGGCGATGACCCCCAGCACTGACCCCGCAACGCCGACACCGCCTACTCCGGGTCGGTCGCGAAACATGGCCGCGATCAAGCGGCGGGACACCAAGCCCGAGCGGACGATCCGGTCGCTGCTCCATGCTGCGGGCAAGCGCTACCGCGTTGATCTCCGTCTCCAGCTGGAGGGAGCGCGTCCACGGCCGGACATAGTCTTTACGCGTGCGCGAGTAGCCGTCTTCGTCGATGGCTGTTTCTGGCACTGCTGCCCCGAGCACGGCCGCCAGCCTGGCGTCAATGGCGGCTACTGGGGACCGAAGCTTGAACGCAATGTCGCTCGAGACCGGGCCGCAGATGAGGCCCTGGCAGCAGCAGGCTGGACGGTTGTCCGCGTCTGGGAACACGAGGTCCCAGACAAGGCCGCAGCACGCATCATTGCTGTGCTCGAGGCCACTGCACGTAGCGCATCAGCGGACTGAGAGCCGTCAAGCGGCCTCTGATTCAGCTTCGTAGTGCATCTGAGCGCGGTCGAGAATGTCGTCCGGGTCATGGCCACGAGCAGTGGTCCAGTGAAGCAGATCAGCGATCAACTCCACCGCAGACTCGACTAGGCGCACATCGCGGCCTCGCCCTTGGTGGCCTGGCCGGCGCTCGCCCCTCTCGTAGTTCTCGAGTGCCTCGGCTGCTCGCTCATCCCTGCGGCAGCCGCGCTCGCCGTTAAGCGGAATCTCGCACCAGACCGCTTTGCCCCCAGCCGTTAGGACCGTGCCCCAGTCCTCCGTCATCGCCGCGAGCAGGTGCAAGCCACGGCCGCATTCATCACCGCATGCCGCTGCCCTGATCTTGGGCACAACCGGGCTCTTGTCGTGAACCTCAAGGCGAAGCCGCTCCCCCGTCCACTCAAGGATCAGAGTCGCTAAAGCACCTTCGCCAACATGCTTGAGGACGTTGGTGGCCAACTCTGTGACCAGCAGCTCGGCTTCGCCAGAAGCGACGGTTGCACCCCATCGAACGAGCTGCTGAACGGTTGCCCTTCTCAGCAGACGCACCTCCGTCGGCACCGCTTCGAAGGGCAGAACACAGCGGAGTCCAGGCTCCGTGACTTCGTGGCCAGGCATGACCACTCCTCCCTCCCTTGCCACGCAACACGCGAGTCCGGCCGTATCCGTATGACTGCACTGCGTAGCGGCCGAAGAAGAGCATGGCACAGGGAAATCTCACTGTGTAACTTCTCATGGGAATCTATCGAGTGAATCCGGTGGTGGGCCCGGTTCACGGCTACCTAGCCTGTTGGGCGTCCCACGGGCTGAGGCCCGGCACATGGCGAAGGAGCCGCATGCCCGAACGGAGCACGACACGACGCCGCCAACTGGGCGCTACTATGCGCAAGTTGCGCTCCCGCAAGGGCCTGACGCTTGAGGAGGCCGGGCACCTCGTCGGCGTCTCGAAGGCGACCGTCAGCAGGTACGAGACCACTGCCGGGCCGGTCAAGTGGCTCGTCATCGATGCACTCTGTCGTGAGTACGGAGCAACAGACGCTGAGCGACGAGCAGTCGTCAACCTCGCCAAGAACGCCAAGGAACAGGGCTGGTGGAACTCCTTCGCCGACTCCATCCCGGAGAGCATGAACCTGCTGCTCACGCTTGAAGACGAAGCCGTTCGTGAAAACCACTTCTGTTGTGTCTACGTCCCTGGGCTTCTACAGACACGCGCTTACAGCACAGCACTCCAGAGGGCCAATGAAGTGCCCTTGGAACCGGCTGAGATCGAGCGGCTGGTCGACATCCGCATGAAGCGGCAGGGGCTCCTGTCCCGCCCGAAGCCGTTGTATCTGTGGGCGATCCTCGATGAATCGGTGGTCCGCCGCGTCGTCGGGTCGCCGACGGTGATGAAGGAACAGCTCGATCGGCTCCTCGAAGCCAACGAGTCTCCTCACATCACGCTCCAGGTACTCCCGTTCTCCAAGGGCGCGCACGCCGCGGCTCTCGGGAGCTTTGTCATGATCGGCGGCCCTGAACCGGCGCTCGACGTGGTGTACGTCGACATCCACACTGGCTCGCTCTTCCTTGAGAAGGAAGCGGAACTGGAGCGATACAGACTTGCGTTCGAGTACCTCCGCGCACAAGCGTTGGACATGGAGGCTTCCTCCGCCCTGATCCATCGCGCCCGCAAGGAGCTTTGAATGTCCGCCGGTCCCCAGATCACCTCCGAGCCCAGATGGTTCAAGTCGTCCTATAGCGGCGGCAACGCCACCGAGTGCGTGGAGTGCTCGTACGGCGCCGACAGCGCGCTTATACGCGACTCGAAGATCTCAACGGGACCCATCGTCCTCGTCGGGGGCGATGCATGGCGGTGCTTCATAAGAGCGGTGAGCAGTACACGAGGGCGTATCCGCGCTACAACGCTCTAGGACGAGACCTGGCGCAGCCCCTTCTCGAACCGGTACTGCTCGACCAGCTCCTCCCACTCCTCGGCAGAGCCCTCACTCACGGCGATGGGAAGCGTCCCGCCCACGAGGGCGCACACCTGGTCTGCCACCTGCGTGGCCTGGCCGCTGGACGTATACACGCCCAGGACGAGAGCGGTGGAGTCGTCGGCGTCCTCGCCGGCGAGGGTGAAGCTCCAGGGGACCTCGCACGGCGGAGCATGGTCGGGGTCCGGGCAGAGGAGGCGTTCGATCGGGTCCTGGAGTGCGAGGGCCTCCTCCGAGCTCGGGCATCCGTGGATCCTGATCTCGTACACCCGTGGTTGGTCTTCGACCGGTGACACGTGCCCGGCCCCGGGGGAAGGGTCAGTCCTCCACCCGATCCGGCTCTCCCCGTTCGACGCAGAACTCGTTGCCCTCCGGGTCCGCCATGACGACCCAGCCTCGGCCGTTCGGGAGGGTACGGTCCGTGAGGACGTGGGCGCCCAGGGATACGGCGCGTTCGACCTCCTCGGAGCGAGTGCGACCTGTGGGGCCCATGTCGAAGTGGATGCGGTTCTTCGTCGCCTTGGCCTCCTCGACTCTGACGAAGAGCAGGCCGGGCGCGCCGTCCGGAAGTTCGACCAGGACCTCGTCATCCCCGGGCTTGTCGATGTCGGAGATGGGGTGGCCCAGGAACTCAGACCAGAATCGGGCCAGTTCGTAGGGCTCGCCCGTGCAGTCGAAGGTGATGTGGCGGATGGTCGGGTTCAACGGTCCTCTCCCATAAGGGTGTTCAGCGGCTCTCTGCTTACCGCAGGGTTCTTGAGAGACGGGGTCTGTCGAACTGTTTTCCGTCATCGGGCAGGCTCCAGCCTGACGCGCGTCGCCCGAGGTTCTCGATCCGTGCGCTCAGGCGGCCGACGTGGGACCGAGGAAGGCCCTGATCTCCTCGTGGAGGCGGCCCGGCTGGTCCAGGTGGACGTCGTGGGCCGCGTCGGGGATGCACACCGTCCTGATGTCCGGGCGGTGGGCGAGCATCGTCGCCGGTTCGTCGGGGCGCATCGTGCCGTGTTCGCCCTGGATGAGGAGCGTCGGGCAGGTGATGCGGGACCACTCCTCCCAGTAGGCGGTGGTGGCCAGTTCGGCGACCGTGTCGATGATCGTGGTGCGGTCCCAGCCCGGGTGCCAGCCGTCCGGCCGCTTCTCCAAGGTCCTCGTCCATGCCTCGTGGCCCAGGAAGGCTTCCGCCTCCTTCAGGGACTTGAACGGGGCCGGCCAGCTGTCCAGCCAGGTCGCGATCTGTGCGGGGAGATCGGGGGCCGGGCCCGCCGGACCCGCTTCGATCAGGATCAGGGACTTCACCAGGTGGGGGTGGGACGCGGCCAGCAGCATCGCCGTGTGGCCGCCGAGGGACTGGCCCAGGAGGGTTACGGGGGTCAGTTCCAGTTCCTCGATCAGGGTCACGGCGTCCTGGACGTGGGCCTCGCGGGTCGTGGTCGCCGGTGTGCGGGTGCCGGCGCCGTGGCCTCGGGCGTCGTACGTCACCACGCGGTGCCCGTCGGCCGACAGCTGCGCGGCGAGGGTGTCCCACTCGCCCTGGTGGCCCGCCAGGCCGTGCAGGAGGAGGAACGTGACCTTGGGGTCCCCGGCGGGGCGGTGGTCCGCGTGGGCGAGGCGCGTGCCGTCGGGGGTGGTGAGGGTTCCGGACGTCGTATGAGTCAAGGAGCCCCCCTTTGTCGTGGACTTGGCCGTCGCTGGTTGGGCCACCCCGGTCTGTCGAGGGGTGGCCGTCGTTCGCGCTCGTGGAGCCTACGGTGCCGGGGTCAGGTCCGCTCTGCCGAACAGGAGGGCGTAGCCGGCGGGGAGTTGGGCCAGGATGCGGGTGACCAGGTCGTCGCCGATGAGGGGCGGCAGTGCGCTCAGGACCGAGCTGACGTCCCAGCGGGCCGTGGCGGGCGTCGCTCCGGGGGTGCGTGACGCGACCTCGTCCACGAATCGTGCTGCCGTGAGGCGGTGCGTGGCCGGGATCTGGGAGGCGATCAGCCGGGCGGCCTCCGCGGGCAGGGCGCGGGCCAGGTCGACCCGTTCGTCACCGGTGACGTGGGTGCCGAGGGCGGCCAGGACGGTACGGGTGACCTGTTCCGCCTTCGCCCGGGTGGGGTACAGGCCCGACTCGCGGACCGCGTCGACCAGCCGGGGCCAGCCGTCGTCGTCGCTGGCGTGAGGGTCGCGTCTCGTCGTCACACGGGGCACCGTCGTCGTGCTCATGTGTGGGGTTTTCCTCCGGGTGTGCGCGGGGGCGTGGGTGAGGGTGTCGCGCCGCCGGGGATCGAGCCGGCGGCGCGACCAATCGCTGGGCGTGCGGTGAGGTCAGCTGCCGATCTGCCTGCGCGTGTCGCCGCCCGTGATCTGGATGCGGCGGGGCTTGGCCTGCTCGGCCACCGGGATGCGCAGGGTAAGGACGCCGGACTCGTAGGAGGCGTCGATGCGCTCCGTGTCCAGGGTGTCGCCGAGGAAGAGCTGACGCGTGAAGGTGCCGGTGGGGCGCTCGGCGACGAGGGGTTCCGCGCCCTCGGGGGCGGGGGACCTGCGCTCGGCTCGTACGTTCAGGACGTTGCGCTCGACGTCCAGCTCGATCGTCTCGGGGTCGATGCCGGGGAGATCGAAGTGGACGAAGAAGTCGTCACCGGAGCGGTAGGCGTCCATCGCCATCGCCGACGGGCGGGTGGTGGCGGGGCCGAAGACCTGCTGGGTGAGTCGGTCGAGCTCACGGAAGGGGTCCGTGCGCATGAGCATCACTGGTCACTCCTCTCTTCAGGTGCAGTGGGTGCGATGCCCTACGGTCTACGTCTTCTTATATAGCTCGGAAGAGGAAACTTGACAAGCCTGGGCTCAGGTTCGGGTTTCCGAAGCCCGAGGGCTAGCCTCAAGATCCCGAACAGGGCGCAGGACGCAGGAGGAAGACATGGCGAAGGTTCCCAGTGCGGTGGTCGCCGCGAGCGGGCTCGTGGGCGGGTACGGCGTGGCCCGCTGGACCAGGCAGCGGCCGCTCGGCGGGGCCGTGCTCGCCGTGGCCGGGGTGGCGGCCGCGCGGCAGTGGCGGCAGCAGGCCGGTGGGGTGGCCGCGGGGGCGTTGTCGGCCGCCTATGTCGCCGCCTTCGCCGGGTCTCATCCGCTGGCGAAGAAGGTGGGTGCCTGGCCTGCCGTGTTCGGGGTGGCGGGGGCCGTGGGGCTGGCGTCGTGGGCGGTCGCGGACCGGCGCGGCTGAGCGGCTGATCTCGGTGAGCCGGCGTGGCCGACCGGCTCATCCCGGCGACACAGCAAGCGGACACAGCAAAGAACCCGGCCCTGAATCCCAGGGCCGGGTTCTCGTCGGAGCGCCGGGCAGGCCTTGCACCTGCATCTCCCCACAGGAAGTGGGGCGTCTTTCCTTGGACCACCAACGCACTGTCCGCCGACCGGAGTTCCGGCGACTGGACGCAGATCAACTATAGCGCAGTTTCTGTTGTCGCCTCACCGCCCGGCCGTCTCCTCACCGTCCCCCGCAGGTACGCGACTTACGGCGCTGAGGTACGACGACGTGACACGACAGATCAGCCGCCGGAGCGGGTCGGTAGCGCCCGGTCGTCAAGGGGGCAGGCCCTTCCCGAGCGGGCCGGTGGCCGTCTCGCTCGGGCACGCCGTTTCCTTGCTTGGCGAAGACGCGACGTGCCGCTCAACGAAGACGCGACGTGTGGTCTCGGCTCACGAGCCGCAGCACGTCCGCCAGGCCGCGCTCACCGGTGCGGGGTTCCGCCGGCAGGATGTAGGTGCGCAGGCCGCAGGCGGTCGCGCCGCCGTCGCGGGTCGGGTTGTCGCCGACCATGAGGGTGGCGCGGGGGTCGCTGCCGAGGTCGGCGCAGGCCTTGAGGAACAGCTGCGGGTCGGGCTTCTCACGGCCGTGCTCGTAGGAGATGACACAGGCGTCGACCAGGGCGTCAAGCCCGTGGTGGGTGAGGTGGGTGCGCAGGTCCCAGGCGAAGTCGCTGACGACGGCGATGGGCAGTCCGCGTTCGCGCAGGGCACGCAGGACCGGTTCGGTGTCGGGGTAGGGGGCCCAGGCGTCCGGGGCGGTGAGTTCCCGGTAGGCCGCCTCCTCCGCGCCGCGCAGGAAGTCCACCCGCTCCCACCATCCGAGCATGGCCCGGCGGTGCCGCTCCGGGGAGAGGTCCCGGCCGTCCTGGAGGGCGACGACGGCGGGCAGCCGGAAGGCAGCACGCAGTTGCTCGGAGATCTCGGCCACCGCGCCGGGCTCGTCCAGCGCGGCGAGGCGGCCGCAGGCAGTGCCGACCCGGCGCAGCCACGTCTCCAGGCCGATCATCTGGAAGATGGTGTTGCTGAAATCGAACAGTACGGCCTGTACCGGGGGGACGGGCGCGGCCGTCTCGATGTCGCTGGGGTGGTAGGCGCTGGGTGTTTCGAACAGGGTGTGGATCACGGGGAGGGCTCTTCGGGTTCGACGCTCTCGACGGGGACGCCGAGGTCGCGTATGGCTGCGAGTTCCGCGTCGGGGGTGCCGGTGTCGGTGATGACTGCGTCGTAGTCGGCCACGGTGCCGTAGGCGTATGTGGCGGTCTTGCCGAACTTCGAGTGGTCCGCCAGGAGCAGTGTCTGTTCGGCGGAGGCGGCCATGGCCAGCTTCACCTCCACGTAGTCGTTCAGGGGGTGGAAGAGCTGGCCTTCCAGAACGGCGGTGGCGGACATCAGCGCGAGGTCGGCACGGATCTGGGACAGGGCGCGGGTGACGGTGGGACCGGTGCAGGAGTTGAAGTCGCCGCGGTAGTGGCCGCCCAGCAGGGTCACGCTCACGCCGGGTGCGGACCCGAGACGTTGCGCGAGGCCGACGGAGTTGGTGACGACGTGCACCTGGTCGAGCTCGGCCAGCCTGGGGACCAGGGGGAACAGGGTCGTCGAGTCGTCCATGAGCACCGTGCCGCCCGGCCTGATCCGGTCGGCGACGGCCGCGCACAAGGCGTTCTTGGCGGCGAGGGCGCTGTTCTCACGGAAGCGGGTGGCCGTCTCCATGGTGAGGGCGGGGAAGGCGACGGCCCGTCCGCGCTCCTTGCGCAGCAGATGGCGCCCGGCCAGGTCGTCCAGGTCCCGGTGCATGGTCATGAGGCTGACGTCGAAGTGCCGGGCGAGGTCGTCGATGCGGGTCTCGCCGTGGTCGGCGACGTACCGCAGCACGGCCTGCCGTCGCTCCTCGACGGCGGCGGCCGACAGGCGCGTACGGGCGGTCACAGCGCCCCTCCTTCTCGATCGCTCCGGTCTCGCAGTCTCGCACACGGGCCGGTGGCGGCCGGGGCCCTTCCGGCGCCCGCGTTCCGCCTGGCAGGCGCGCCGGCGGGAAACGGGCGGACGCGCGCACGGCTACCGGCCGTCCATGGTGACCAGTACCTTGACCTGCTCCAGATCCAGGGAGGCGGAGAAGGCCTGCGCGGCCTCCTCCAGCGGGTAGGTGGCGGTGATGATCTCGGCGGTGTCGACGGCGCCCGCGGCGATGAGGGACATGGCGGTGCGGTAGTCCTCGGCCGTGTACATGAGGGTGCCCTCGATGCGGATCTCGCGGTCCTGGACCAGGTCGAGGCGGACCGGGGTGTTGCCGGCGGCGCCCACGCCGACCACCACGATGTGGCCGCCCTTGGCCACGACGTCGACGGCCTGGGTCATGGACTCCCCGCGGGCCGCGCAGTCGAAGACCACGTCGGCCGGTCCGCCGAGCGCCGCGTGGGTGCGTTCGGCCAGGTCCGGGGAGCCGGCCGACAGCGCCGCGTCGGCGCCGAGGCGCAGTGCCCGGTCCCTCTTGCCCTCCAGCAGGTCGGTGACGGCGATCCGGGCGGCGCCCGCGTGCCGGGCGGCGACGACGGTGAGCAGTCCGATGGGCCCGGCGCCCAGGACGGCGACGGTGCGGCCGGTGAGATCGCCGGTCTTGGCCACGGCGTGCACCGGGGTGGCGAGCGGCTCGACCAGGACGGCCTGGAGGTCGGTCATGGCGGCCGGGACGCGGTGGACCCGGTCGGCCGGGATGGTGAACAGGTCCGCCATGGCGCCGGGGGTCTGGCAGCCGAAGACCTGCAGTTCCTGACAGATGTTGTAGCGCCCCGAGCGGCACTGGGGGCACCGGCGGCAGTACAGGTTGGGTTCGATGAGCACCCGGTCGCCGGGGGCGAATTCCCCGGCTCCCCTCCCGGTCGCGGCGACGACGCCTACCGCCTCGTGGCCGGGGCGGTAGGGCAGTTCGATGAAGGGATGGTGGCCGGCCGCCGCGTGGGTGTCGGAGCCGCACACGCCGACGACCGTGGTGCGCACCAGGAGTTCGTGGTCCGCGGGTATGGGGGCGTGCACGTGCTCGATGGTGATGTCGTCGAGGGAGCGGACGAGTACGCGGCGGATCTGCTGGGTCATGGTGGCGGAGTTCCGTTCGGTTCGGGCGTTCACGCGGGGGCGAGGGCGGGCTGGAGGTGGATCGTGCGGTCGGTGCAGGCCGGGAAGCAGGCGATCGCGTCCGGGGAAGCCGCCGGCGGGAGGCCGTCGCCGAAGGCCGGGGCCGGGTCGTCGACCGCCTGCGGCTTCACGCGGCCCTGAGCGACGATGACGGCGGCTGTCACTTGACGGCTCCCAGGGACAGGCCGCGGACCAGCTTGTCCTGGGCGGCCCAGCCGGCGATGAGCACCGGCAGCGACACGAGGGTGGCCGCCGCGCACAGCCGGGCGAGGAACAGGCCCTCGTTGGTGATGAAGCCCACCAGGAACACCGGCGCGGTGGACGCCTGCGTCGCCGTGAGGTTCACGGCGAACATGAACTCGTTCCAGCTGAAGATGAAGCAGATCAGTGAGGTGGCGGCGAGTCCCGGCATGGCGACCGGGGCGACGATCCGCAGCAGCACGGTGGGCAGTCCGGCGCCGTCGACCTCGGCGGCCTCCAGGATCTCCTTGGGCACCTCGGCGAGGAACGAGCGCATCATCCACACCGCGATCGGCAGGTTCATCGAGGTGTAGAGGAGGACGAGCGTCCAGATGTTGTCCAGCATGCCGATGTCCTTGACGATCATGTAGATCGGCAGCAGCGCCGCGATGAGCGGCAGGAACTTCGTCGACAGGAAGAAGAACATCACGTCGGTCCACTTCTCGACCGGCTTGATGGACAGTGCGTAGGCCGCCGGCACCGCCAGGACGAGGACCAGCAGGGTGGAAAGAACGCTGGCCATGGCCGAGTTGAGCAGGAACGGGGTGATGTCACGCTCCAGCAGGAGCGAGAACTGGTCCAGGGTGAGCGGCGCCAGCAGGCTGGGCGGGTTGGTCGCCGCGTCGGCCTCCTGGTGGAAGGCGGTGAGCACCATCCAGGCCACCGGGGCGAAGAAGGCCAGTGTGGCCAGCCACGCGACGAAGGTCCACAGCGGCGACAGCCGCGGGGTCTGCTCCGGATCCTCGGCCCGGGGCCGGCGGCGACGCATCCGTGCGACGAGGGGGGTTGCCTGGGCGCTCATCGGGACGCCTCCTCACGGAACAGGGAGGCGACGACCCGCAAGGCGAACGTCGCGATGACGATCGAGCCGATCACCACGACGACACCGGCGGCCGCGGCCTGGCCGTACTCGAACTTGCGGAACATGGTCAGGTAGATCTCGTAGGGCAGGTTGGTGGTCCGGGAGCCGGGCCCGCCCTGGGTGATGGTGAAGACCGCGTCGAAGGTCTGCACCACGAAGATGGAGCCGAGCACGACGCCCAGCTCGATGTACTGCCGCAGGTGCGGCAGCGTGAGGTGCCGGAACGTCTGCAGGGCGGAGGCCCCGTCGACCTTGGCGGCCTCCAGGACGTCACCGGGCTGGGCCTGCAGACCGGCCAGCAGGATGAGCATCATGAACGGCGTCCACTGCCACACCAGCGCGATCACCAGGGCCGGCATGGGGAAGTTCGACACCCAGTCGATCGTGGGGCCGTGCTCGGCGCCGAAGAGCTGGTACACGGCGTTCAGGGTGCCGTTGAGGAGCCCGTAGTCGGGGTTGTAGAGGGCGTGCTTCCACAGCAGCGCTGCGGCGACCGGCATCACCAGGAACGGGGCGATGAGCAGGGTGCGGGCCAGGCCCCGGCCGAGGAAGCGGCGGTCGAGCAGCAGGGCCAGGCCCAGTCCGAGGAGCACGCTGAGGACGACCACGGAGGCGGTGAGCACGGCGGTGTTGAGCACCGCGTGGCGCAGTCGTTCGTCGGTGAAGACGAACGTGTAGTTGGACAGGCCGGTGAAGTGGCGGTCGCCCGGCCGCAGGATGTTCCACTGATAGGTGGAGATCACGAGCGTGGCCACGAACGGCAGCTGCGTGACGATGATCGTGAAGATCAGTGCGGGCAGCAGGGGGAAGCGGCGCCGCCATGTGCGGCTGCCGGCGGGTCTGGACGGGCGGTGGGCAGGTGGCCGCATGGTCTTCTCAGGGGGATCGATGAGCGTGGTCATGGACTTTCTTCCGCCGTCGGCGCCCGGCCGGCCGGGGGCCGGCCGGAGCAACGCGGCTTACTTGTAGTTCTCGGCGACCTTTTCGGCGAGCTTCTGGCCGTCGTTGAGCGCCTTGTCCACGCTGGTGTTGCCGGCGATGGCGGCGGAGATCTCCTGCGTCACCTTGGTACCGAGATCCTGGAACTCGGGGATGGCGACGAACTGGATGCCCACGGTCGGCCGCGGCTGGGTGCCGGGGTCGGACGGGTCGGCCTGCTGGATGGACTTCAGGGTGATGTCGCCGAAGGCGGCGGCCGCCTTCTTGTACTCCGGGATCTCATAGGTGCTGGCCCGCTTGCCGGCGGGCACCCGCGACCAGCCCAGCTCCTCGCCGACGAGCTTCTCGTACTCCTTGCTGGACGCCCAGAGCATGAACTTCGAAGCGGCGTCGGCCTTCTTGGTGGTCTTGGGCATCGCCCACGACCAGGCCCACAGCCAGCCGCTGCTGTCGGTCTTCTCCACGGGCGCGTACGCGTAGCCGATCTTGCCGGCGGCCTTGCTGGTCTTCGGGTCCTCCAGTGCCCCGGCCGCGCTGGTCGCGTCGTACCACATGGCGACCTTGCCCTGGCTCATCGCGTTCAGGCACTCGGTGAACCCGGCCTGCGGTGCGCCCGCCTCACCGTGCTCGCGGACCAGGTCGACGTAGAACTCGGTGGCCTGCTTGAAGCCGCCGCTGTTGACCTGCGCCTTCCAGTCCTTGGTGAACCAGGTGCCGCCGAAGGTGTTGACCACGCTCGTCAGCGGCGCGCCGAGTTCGCCCCAGCCGGGCAGACCACGCAGGCAGATGCCCTTCATGCCGGGCTCGGCGCCGTCGGCCTTGGCGGCGAGGTCCGCGACCTGCTGCCAGGTCGGGTGCTCGGGCATCTTCAGGCCCTTCGCGGCGAAGACGTCCTTGCGGTACATGAGGAACGACGACTCGCCGTAGAACGGCAGGGCGTACAGCTTGCCGTCCGAGCCGGACATCGACTGCACCATCGGCTCGAGCAGGTCGCCCTTGTCGAAGTTCGCGTCCTTGTCGGCGTAGGAGCCGAGTTCGTGCAGCCAGCCGTTCTTCTCCCAGATGGGCACCTCGTAGGCGCCGATGGTGGCGACGTCGTACTGGCCGGCCTGGGTGGCGATGTCCTGGGTGACCTTGTCACGCAGCTCGTTCTCGGGGAGCACCGTGAAGTTGACCTTGATGCCGGTGTCCTTGGTGAAGGTGTCCTCGGTGAGCTTCGCGATGTCCTCCATCTGCGGGTTGCCGACCATCAGCACGTTGATGCTCTGGCCGCCGCCCGAGGATCCGCCGGCCCCGGCTCCGGTACAGGCGGTGGCGAGCAGGGCCGTGACGGCGGCGCCGGCGATGAGGGCGTATCTGGTTGATCGCATGACGGGGGACCTCTCGTGCGGGTGGATCGGGATGCGGCATAGGGGGCTCCCATGGCGGCGCCGCTCCTCGCCCGAACAGTTGTTTGGCGTCGGCGTCTCGACTGAGGCTCGGCCGGGAGGGAGGGGGTGTACCAAGCGACCCTGGGGTGTCGGGTGCTCTATCGATGGCCGAATTATTAGCAGGATACGACGCTGTTGTTAACACATCTTGCGAGAAAATTTTCACGGATCTACCACTAAGGCGTCCCGCGAGGACTTGGAGGATGCCGCACCCCCTCCCCTTCCGGGCGCCACCGAGGCGGTGAACGACCAGGTCACGGACGTACCACCGAACAGGCCCTGCTCCTGACGGCCCCTGGCGTCCCCGGGGAACCGCATGAGTGCCCGCCAGACCGGAAACCGCACACCAGCCTGACGTCGTCGTCCGCCCGCCACGCGCTGATGGACCTCACCCCCACCCGCACGGCCGAGGTGCCGCAGCCTTTCAGCCGCGCCCGGGAGGCTGCCGCGCGTCGTGCAGCCTCCGGCACCCGGCCCTTCCATGCGCCGCCGACGTCCGGCCGTCCGGTCACCGACCGCGTCGCCCGCCTCCGGCGGCTCGCCGCGCGGATGGCGTTCGCCGGCGTGGTCGAGGTGAGCGGTGCGGACCTGACCCGGCTTCCCGGATGAGCCGCACGAGGCGGCGATCGACCGCCGACTCACCTCCGGCGCGAGCGTCACGCCGGGGTCGCGGGGTTCCTGGGTGCCGGGACTCCGGGGCCCGTAGTCCCGGAATCGCGGAGTCCCGGAGTCGCGGAACCGCGGAATCGCGGAATCGCGGAATCGCGGAGTCCCGGGGTCCCGGGGTCCCGGGGTCGCGGAGTCGCGGGGTCGCGGAGTCGCGGAATCGCGGAGTCCCGGGGTCCCGGGGTCGCGGAGTCGCGGAGTCGCGGAGTCGCGGAGTCGCGGGGGTACGTCTGAGTCGCCGGCATCGACGTACGCATGCACGCGCCGGCACGAGGGCGTGCGGACCCCGCCCTTCCTCCGTGTGCGCCCGGCCCGTGCCGGTGCCGCCCGTGCCGGTGCCGCCCGTGCCGGTGCCGCCGGGGTCAGGCAGCTCGGGGCAGGACGGCCCGGACGGCCAGCCAGGCCACGACCGACGCCCCGTGGTTGTCGTGCCGCAGGTCGACGCGCTCGGCGAGGGCGTGGACGATGCCGAGGCCGCGGCCGTGCTCGTCCGGGTCGTCACCCGCGGACGGTTCACGCGACCGGGCGGGCTCCCCGCGATCACTGAGGGCGATGCACAGCCTGCCCGGGGCGAGGATCAGGCACAGCGACATCTCGCCGCGGCCGTGCGTGGCCGCGTTCGCGGCGAGCTCTCCCACGACCAGGACGGCCGCGTCCCGCTCGTCGTCGGAGAGGCGCCAGCGCGTGAGCAGATCAGTGGCGGCGGCACGCAGGCAGCCGACAAGAGCCTTCTGTGCCGGCAGAGTGAACCGGGCCTGCTGGGAGCAGTGCGGTGCACCCAGCACTTTGGGTCGGGGAAGGACCAGGGGCGCCGTATGGGAGGACATGACCGGAGCTTTCGGGCCGAGGGGTGCGCGATGCTTCGTCGAGTGACGGGGAAACCGGGCCGCGGACTCGGAAGAGCCGCGAGAGTTGTTCGTACGCTTTGTCTACGCTCACACCGCACGTTATGCAATACCTTCTGCCCATAATCCTCAGAAAATACGTTAAGAGATCTCTGATGGGTCGTCGCGTGCCGGAGACGCCCCGTGCTCACTCCGTGCCCCCGGGCGCCGCGAGCCGGGCCCAGACCGGCCCGAGCGCCTCCAGCGCCTCCTGGTACGTCTCGTACGCCTCGTCGAGCACGGCGGCCCGGTCGGCGTGGGGCTCGTGGCGTCTGAGCACGGAGGCAGCGGCGCGCGGGGCCGTCACGTCGTCCAGCAGCCCGACGGCGGTGGCCGCGAGCAGGGCAGCCCCCCGGGCGGCGCTCTCCTCCACGTCGGTCACCACCACCGGCCGCCGCAGAGCGTCGGCGAACATCTGGCTCCACACCTCGCTGTGCGCCGCGCCGCCGGTCAGCCGGGCCGCCGCCCCGGTGACGGGCAGCTTCGAGCAGAGCGCGTCGACATGCCAGCGGTGGTTGAGAACGACGCCTTCCATCAGGGCCCGCAGCAGATGGCCGCGGCCGTGCCAGCCGCGCAGACCGAGGAACGTCCCGGACGTGGGCCCCGGGTGCGGGGAACCGTAGAGGAACGGGTGGAACAGGATCTCCGACGGACCGTCCAGGTGCGTCTCGACCTCCCGGCCGATCGCCTCGTGAACGCCTTCCCGGTGCACGGCCGGTGCGCCCGTGACCTGCAAGAACCACTCCAGGTTCGCCACCGACGCCGGCGAGGTGGACATGATCATCCACTGCCCCGGGCGGACGAAACGACGGACCTGCCAGCGCGGATCGACGACGGGGCGCTCACTGATCACCTGATTGATGCTGAACGATCCGGCGATCAGGCAGAGTTCGCCCGGCGTCGTGTCGCCGATCCCGAGCGCGGCGGCGTCGACGTCATGGGCTCCCGTGACGACGGGGGTGCCGGCGGTGAGCCCGGTGAGCGCCGCGGCCTCGGGGGTGACGGTTCCGCTCACCGCGTCGCAGGCCAGGACGGGCGGCAGCTTGCCGGCGAGAGTGCCGAGGCCGTACAGGTCGAGCAGCTCCGGCGAGTAACCGGCCCGCCGCATGTCGGTGAACGAGGCGCTGGCGTCCGTGGGGTCGGTGGCGACCGCGCCCGTCAGGCTCAGGCGCAGCCAGTCCTTGCAGGACAACAGCCATCGGGCGTGCTGCAGCACGTCCGGCTCGTGGCGGGCGAGCCAGGTCAGCAGGGCGGCCGGGGAACCCGCGAAGGGAACCGTGCCCGACAACTCCAGGGCACGGGCCCACATCGCGGTGTCCCGCCACTCCTTCAGGACCGGTTCGGCTCGCGTGTCCATCGCCACGATCGCGGCCCGTACCGGTCGGCCCCGCTCGTCGACGGCGTACAGGCCGTCACCGTGCCCGGTCAGCCCCACCGCGGCGACGGCCCGTGCCGCATCCGGGCCCGCGTCGGCGAGACAGGCGGCGACGGCCTCGCGCGCCGTCCGCCACACCCGGTCCATGTCCCGCTCGACCCAGCGGGGCCGCGGGGTGTTGAGCGGCGCCGTGCCGACGCCCCGCGCCACCGGCCGGCCGGTGGCGTCGAACAGCACGGCCTTGGTCACGGTGTGTCCCGCGTCGAGTCCGAGCACCAGTTCACGTGCCACCGTTCACACCCACCCCAGTGCACGGGCGTTGACCGCCGCCGCGCATCGACCGGTCGCGGCGAGTTCGGTGACGGCTTCGGCGACGAGCCGCGCCGAACGCAGCGTCGTGGTCGTCGTGTCACCGGCGTAGTGCGTGGTGATCGTGACGTTCTCGAGCGAGCGCCAGGGGCTGTCCGCCGCAAGGGGCTCCTGGTCGTGCACGTCGAGCCCCGCTCCCGCGATATGACGGTTCACCAGTGCCTTGTACAGGGCCTCGGTGTCGACCAGGCGGCTGCGCGCGGTGTTCACGAAGTACGCGGTCGGCTTCATCAGCGCGAAGTGCCGTGCGCCGACGAACCGCTCGGTCTCGGGTGTCAGCCGGGCGAAGAGCTGCACGACGTCGGACTCGCGGAAGACGGTGTCCAGCTCGTCCGCCCGCACGACGCCGTGGCGTGCCGGGACGTCGTCGGACACGTACGGGTCGTACGCGAGCAGACGGGCGCCGAAGCCCCGCATCCGCTCGGCGAAGGCCCGTCCCACCTGCCCCAGTCCGATCAGGCCGACCGTGCTGCCGCCGATCTCCCGGCCCGGGCCGGCGAAGTCCTTGCGCCATCCGCCGCCCTTGACGGAGGCGTCCGCGCGGGTGATGTCTCTCGTTTCGGCGAGCATCAGTCCGATGGCCAGTTCGGCGACGGCCGTGGCGTTGCGGCCCAGCACCGGTACGACGGCCACACCGCGGGCGGTCGCGGCGGCGACGTCGACGTTCTCCAGTCCCGCGCGGGCGACACAGACGGCCCGCAGCCGGGGAGCGGCCCGGAGCACCTCCCGGGACACCGGTGCGAAGTGCACGGCCAGCACCTCGGCCTCGCCCACCGCGTCCACGATCTCGCCGGGCACCGGCACGGCCTCGGGCCCGTGCCACTCCATGGTCTGCTGCGCCGCGTGCTGCTCGACCTTGGTTCCCTGCCAGTGGACGCTGCGGACCGGCCCGACGCGGGGACCGCCCAGCTCCGCCAGGGCGTCGACGTAGTACCCGGCGGGGATGAAAAGATCACCGACGACCACGACGCGCAGTGCGGTCGTCTCCCGTGTCGAGCCACCGCTCATGGGGCCGATCGTCCCACGCGGCAGCCGGCTTCGCCCCTCGCCGGCTGTTCGATCGCCGTCCGCGACGATGGTCCCCCGGCAGCAGGCGCCGGTGCCGCCGAGGGCGGGGATCCGACCGGTCTCGACACCACCTTCAATGCTCCCGGAGAACAGGCGAGTCGGGCACGCCCGGCCGGTCGGCACGGCAGCCCCCGGATTCCGGGCTGACCACAGCCGGAGCAGCACAGCAGGCCCGCCCGCGGCCAGGGGCGGCACGCCCACCCGCCGCCAGGGAGGGGCTGCTGCGCTGCCCGCAGCCGAGCGCAGGCCGCGCGACAGCGCCCGCTACGCCGTCGCAGCCCTGGGCCCCTGGGGGCCCGTGCCGTCGTCTCCCCCGCCGCCGGGCGTCGGCTCGGCCGTCTTCTCCGCCGCCGTCAGCGGCTGGGCGATGTCCTCCAGGGAGCGGCGCTCCGCCTTCACCGCGAGGAGGGCCGCTGCCAGGCCTGCGAGGCACATCAGGGCCGCGCCGATCGAGAAGGCGAGGACCGTGTCGCCGACGACACCGGATTCCGTGAGCTTGGCGAACAGGAGCGGGCCGCTGATGCCGCCGGCGGCCGTGCCGATGGCGTAGAAGAACGCGATCGACATGGCGCGGGTCTCCATGGGGAAGACCTCGGAGACCGTCAGGTAGGCGCTGGACGCGCCGGCCGAGGCGAAGAACAGGACCGCGCACCAGCACGCCGTCAGTGTGCCGGCGCTCAGGGAGCCCTGGCCGAAGAGCCATGCCGTGCCGAAGAGGAGCAGGCCCGACAGCAGGTAGGTGCCGGAGATCATGATGCGGCGTCCGACCGTGTCGAAGAGCTTGCCGAGGAGCAGCGGGCCGAAGAAGTTGCCGAGCGCGATGACCGCGAAGTAGTAGCCGGTGCCGCCGCTCGGCACGTCGAAGAACGTCGTCAGGATCGCGCCGAAGCCGAAGGTGATCGCGTTGTAGAGGAACGCCTGCCCGATGAAGAGGGAGAAGCCGAGGACGGCGCGCTTGCGGTAGTCGGAGAAGACCGTGCGGCCGATCTCCAGGAAGGAGACGCTGCGGCGCTGGTGGATGGTGATCTCACCCTCCGGGCGCGGCAACGGCTCACCCCTCTCCTCCTCGATCTTGCCTTCGATGGAGGAGACGATGCGTTCCGCTTCGTCGTCGCGGCCGTGGATCAGCAGCCAGCGTGGGCTTTCGGGGACGTGCCGGCGGACGAGGAGGATGACCAGGGCGAGGACCGCGCCGAGCGCGAAGGTGAGGCGCCAGCCGACGTTCGCCGCGAAGATGTCCGTGTCCAGCGCGACGATCGACAGCAGCGAGCCGAAGACGGCGCCCAGCCAGAAGCTGCCGTTGATCATCAGATCGGTGCGGCCGCGGTACTCCTTGGGGATCAGTTCGTCGACAGCGGAGTTGATCGCCGCGTACTCGCCGCCGATGCCGAAGCCGGTGAGGAAGCGGAAGAGGAAGAACCACCAGGTGTCGAAGGCGATCGCGGTGAGGGCGGTGGCCGCCAGGTACACCGCCAGCGTGATCATGAAGAGTTTTTTGCGCCCCCATGCGTCGGTCAGGCGGCCCCAGAAGAGGGCGCCCAGGCAGGCGCCCGCCACGTACAGGGCGGCCGCCATGCCGGTGACCTCGCCGGAGGTGATGGGCAGGCCGCTGCCGGGTTCCGACAGACGGCCGGCGATGTTGCCGACGACGGTGACTTCGAGCCCGTCGAGGATCCACACGGTGCCGAGGCCGATGACGATCGTCCAGTGCCAGCGCGACCAGGGGAGGCGGTCGAGGCGGGCGGGGATGTCGGTGGTGATGGTTCGGCCGGTCCCGGCCTGCGCGGTTGTCATGGGCTCCCTCCACATCGAGCGAACCCGGGTCGAGTGCCCTGAGCGATTTCTCCTACGCCCTGGGTTACTTGCCTCACGCCCCCAGCGCGTGCGACACCGTGTAGATCAGCAGACCGGCCAGTGAGCCGACCACCGTGCCGTTGATGCGGATGAACTGCAGGTCGCGGCCGATGTTGGCCTCGATCTTCTTCGTGGTGTGCTCGGCGTCCCAGCTCGCCACCGTGTCGGTGATCAGGGAGGTGATCTCCTGGCGGTAGGTGGTGACGACGTAGACGGCCGCGCCCTCCACCCACTTGTCGACCTTGTCCTGCACCTTGCGCTCGGCCGCCATGCGCGAGCCCAGCGACAGCAGGGACGCCCGCACGCGCAGCCGCAGTTCGCTGCGCTCGTCCTCGGCCGCCGCGACGATCATGGACCGTACGGCCGTCCAGGCGCTGGCGATGAGGTCCTGGACCTCGCCGCGGCCCAGCACCTCGCCCTTGAGCCGCTCGATGCGGGCCCGGGTGTCGGTGTCGGACTGGAGGTCGGAGGCGAAGTCGGTGAGGAAGCGGTCGAGGGCGCCGCGCGCGGGGTGGGCGGGCATGTCGCGCATCTCGGTGACGAAGCGCAGCAGTTCCTTGTAGACGCGCTCGCCGACCTTCTTGTCGACGAACTTCGGGGTCCAGCCGGGGGCGCCGCCCTGGACGGCGTCCATCACGGAGTCGCTGTGCAGCACGAGCCAGTCGTGGGCGCGGGTGACGACGAGGTCGACCACGCGTTTGTGGCCGCCGTCGGCGACGATCCTCTCCAGCATCTTGCCGATGCCCGGCCCGATCTCCTGGGCGTTGGCCCGGCGGGTGATGGCTTCGCCGACCACGGCCTGGACGTCGGAGTCGCGCAGGACCGTCAGGGCGCCGCGCAGGGCGGTGGACAGCTCGGCGGTGACCCGGTCGGCGTGTTCGGGGACGGCGAGCCAGGCGCCGAGGCGGCTGCCGATGCCGACGGCGCGCAGCCGTTGCCGTACGACGTCCTCGGAGAGGAAGTTCTCGCCGACGAACTCGCCCAGGGAGACGCCGAGCTGGTCCTTCTTGGTGGGGATGATCGCGGTGTGCGGGATGGGGATGCCGAGGGGATGCCGGAAGAGGGCGGTGACGGCGAACCAGTCGGCGAGCGCGCCGACCATGCCCGCCTCCGCGGCGGCGGCGACATAGCCCGCCCAGGGGCCGGCTCCGGAGTTCTGCGCCCACTTGGCGAGGACGTAGACCAGGGCCACGAACAGCAGGAGCCCGGTGGCGGTGAGCTTCATCTGCCGCACACCGCGCTGTTTTTCCTCGTCCGCCGGGCTGAAGGTCGTCATCGCACGGTTCACCGCGCCGGGAGGCCGGGCATGCTGCCCTCCGACGCCGTCGCCCTTTTCCGCTGCTTTCGTCCGTTCCATCCGCTCCACCCGCTTGGTGATCCCGCACACATTGTCCCTTCCTGACCGACTCCTGGAACGGAACAGGAGTTCCCGGCGTCTGTCGGGAGGGGGTATTGCCACGGGGTCCTGTGAACTTCCCCCCGGCCCATGACGCATCATGGGCACATCAGATCGGAGCCTTGGGCTCCCATCGCCCGAGGAGAACAACACAGCATGACCCGAGGACGTGCCGGGGATGTGGGGGAAGCCCCCACCAAATACCGCGCCCTCCTGGCCCTGGTCGTCGCAGCGATCGTGGCCCTTTCCACCGCCATATACGTCGGCGTGGGGTCCGACGACGGCATACGCGACCGGGCCGCCCTCGGCGACGGCCGCGCCCCGCACAACTCCGCGGCCCCCGCCTCCACCGGCACCTGGGTCGGCACCTGGTCCGCGTCTCCCTCCGCCGCGGAGCCCGGCACCGAGACAACCGGCATGGCGGACCGTTCGGTACGCAACGTCATCCACACCAGCGTCGGCGGTACGAGTGCCCGCGTGACGCTGTCCAATCTCTACGGCCAGTCGCCGCTGAGCATCACGCGGGCGACGATCGCCGTCTCCGCGGGCAGCGGCACGGCGGCGGCACTCGCGGACACCCTGCGGCAACTGACCTTCAGCGGCGGACCCGCGGTCGTCATCCCGCCCGGCCGGCAGGTGATGAGCGACGCCGTACGGGTCGTCGTCCCGCACGACTCCGACGTCCTGGTCACCACCTACACGCCGGCCGGCTCCGGCCCGGTGACCTACCACCGGCACGCCCGGCAGATCTCCTACGCCGCCCAGGGCGACCAGACGCAGGACACGACCGGCACGCCGTACACCGAGCAGACCGGATCCTGGCGGTACCTGACCGCGCTGGACGTGCTGAGCAACGAGTCCGACGGCACGGTCGTCGCCCTCGGCGACTCGCTGACGGACGGCATCACCTCCACGCCGGGCACCAACAGCCGGTGGACCGACGTGCTCTCCGACCGGCTGCGCGCCGAGATCGCGGCCGGGCGGGACCTGCCCCGCTACAGCATCGTCAACCAGGGCATCAGCGGAAACCAGGTCCTCGCCGACGGGCTGGGCCGCCCCGCGGACAACCCCAGCGGGCTGAACCGCTTCGGGCGGGACGTGATGGAGCGCACGAACGTCAAGGTCGTCGTCATCGACCTCGGCGTCAACGACATCCTGCGCAACCCGCGCCTCGCCGACCCGGACGCGATCCTGAGCGGACTGCGCACGATGGTGGGACAGGCCCATGCGCGCGGGGTGAAGGTCGTGGGGGCGACCCTGATGCCGTTCTACGGGCACCGCGGCTACACGGAGGCGCGGGAGGCGGTACGCCAGACGATCAACGCGGAGATCCGCGCCGGGCGGGTGTTTGACGCCGTGGCCGACTTCGACCAGGCGCTGCGTGACCCGTACGACCCGCGGCGGCTGCGGTCCGACTACGACTCGGGGGACCACCTGCACCCCAGCGACAGAGGGTACGCGCGGATGGCGGAGTCCTTCGACCTCGAGACACTGAAGGGGTCGGCGCCGGCGGAACTGTAGTCCCGTCCCGTCCCGTCCGCTTCCCGTGCCCGTCGCCTGCCCGCAGGCGACGGGCACACGTCTGTGGGCGCTCAGCGCTCCCCGTCCAGCTCCCGCCGCCCCGCCTTCCGCTCCAGCTTCTCCTGACGGCGCTCCTCGCGGATCCGCAGCTTCTCCGCCCGGGTCAGCTTCCGCTGGACCCCCACGCCGCCCCAGAACGCGAAGCCCGTGACGACGACACGCGGGGCGCCCGGCTCCCCCGGCACCCCCTCCTCACGGTGATCGAAACCGCCCATGACGCCGATGCCGCGGACGACGACCTCCACCCCGGGCGGCACGATCACGTCCACCCCGCCCATGATCGCGATCGCGTTGATCTCGACCTCGCGGTCCGCGAAGCGCGCCTCGCGCAGATCGATCTCCCCACCGCCCCAGAAGGCGAAGCAGGTGAACCGCCGGGGCATCGTCCAGTGCCCCTTGCGCTGGAACCCGGACATCACGGCGACGGCCCACGTGGAGGACCCCTCACCGCCGACGATCCGCCCGGACCAGTCCGGGCCGGCGGCGGGATCCTTCGTCAGGGACACCGACGGCACCGTGACGCCCTCGGCCGGCAGGTCCCGGGTGATCGGCGCCAGCTCCCCGTACGTCCGCGCCCTGTACGTCGCGTCCAGCCGCTCCTCGAACTCCTCCATGTCGAGGCGCCCCTCCGCGAGGGCGTCCCGCAGGACGCCGGCGACCCGTTCACGGTCGGAGTCGGAGGCGCGCAGGTCCGGGACAGCGTCGTCGGTCATACACAGCAGATTACGAGCTCACCCCGCCGGGGGCTACGAGATCGCCCGCTCGGCCTGATCCGCGTACATCTTCGCGATCACCGCCTCGATGTCCGGCTCCCGCACCGACAGGTCCACCAGCGGGTACTCGGCCGCGATCCGCGCCACGAGCGGCGCCGCCGACTCCCCCGCCGGGAACGCCAGCCACTGCCGCGGACCGTCCACACGGACCACCCGGGCGGGCGCCGGCGCCTCGATCGGCGGCAGTTCCCGCTCCAGGTCCACGACCAGGATCCGCTCGCTCTCCCCCGCCTCGTGCAGCCCGGCGAGCGGACCGTCGTACATCAGACGCCCGTGGTCGATGACCATCACCCGCCCGCACAACTGCTCGATGTCCTGCAGGTCGTGCGTGGTCAGCAGCACCGTGGTGCCGCGCTCGGTGTTCAACTCCCGCAGGAACTCCCGCACCTTGGACTTGGAGACGACGTCCAGCCCGATGGTCGGCTCGTCGAGGTACAGCACCTCCGGGTCGTGCAGCAGCGCCGCCGCGATGTCGCCGCGCATCCGCTGGCCGAGGGACAGCTGCCGCACCGGTACGTCCAGCAGATCGTCCAGGCCGAGGAGTTCGACCAGACGGTCGAGGTTCTCCCGGTAACGGGCGTCCGGGATCCGGTACATGCGGTGCATCAGCCGGTAGGAGTCGACCAGCGGCAGGTCCCACCACAGCGTCGTACGCTGACCGAACACCACGCCGATGCGGTGCACGAGCCGCGTCCGCTCCCGGGAAGGGTCGATGCCGGCCACCCGCAGCCGGCCCGCGCTCGGTGTGAGGATGCCGGTCAGCATCTTGATCGTGGTCGACTTGCCGGCGCCGTTCGGGCCGATGTAGCCCACCATCTCACCGCGCTCCACACGGAAGGAGATCGAGTCGACGGCCCGCACCTGCCGCCGCTCCCGCTTCATGAAGCCGGTCTTCTTGCGCACCTCGAAGACCTTCTCCACACCGTCGAGTTCGATGAACCCGCTTTCCGAACCGGTCAACTCAACTCCCTGTACTCCGGTACGAACGAAGCCCCGTCCGCCACGCCGCCCCGGCCAGCACGCAGCAGGCCACCGCCACCAGCGGCGAGGCGAACGCCGCCCACCCGGGCAACCCGATCGGGTACGGCCTGCCCAGCACATGGGCGGCGGGCACCCAGTTGACGAAGGCCAGCGGCAGCATGAAGGTCACGCCCCGCACCAGGTCCTTGCCGAACACCGTCGGCGGATACTGCAGCAGCGTCGTCCCACCGTAGGTGAAGGCGTTCTGCACCTCGGCGGCGTCCTGCGCGTAGATCTGGAAGGCCGCCCCCGCCACGAACACCGCCGAGAAGATCGCCGCGCCGCTGACCACCATCACCGGCACCAGCAGCACCTTCGGCGCACTCCAGTCGACGTCCACCGACACCAGCGCCCAGCCCAGCACCACCGCGCCCTGGACGACCCGGCCCAGCCGGCGCAGCGCGAACCGGTCGGCCCCGACCTGGGCGAGCACCGGCGCCGGACGCACCAGCAGCGTGTCGAACGAGCCGTCGCGCATCCGGGCCCCCAGGACGTCCATCGAGCCGAGCGCCAGATCGGCGATCCCGAACGACGTCACGGACAACCCGTACAGGAAGGCGACCTCGGGCAGCGACCAGCCGCCCAGCGAGTCGACCTGCGAGAACATCAGCAGGATCCCGACGAAGTCCAGCCCGGTCACCGTCAGGTTCCCGAACACCGTGACCACGAACGAGGTGCGGTACGTCACGCTGGACCGCACCCATATCCCGGCGATCAGCCGGTAGGCCCGCAGCCCCTCGGCCAGGGCACCGCGCTCACCCACCCTGCACCACCACCCGCCGCGTCGCCGCCGACTGCAGCAGCCGGCCCGCCGCCAGCAGCACCACCGCCCACGCCGTCTGGAAGGCGAACGCCCCGAGCGGGGCCGTCTCCCCCATCAGCACATCCGCCGGCATCTGGATCTGCGCCGCCCACGGCAGCACCCGCACCACCTCGCCGAGCGCACCCGGGAACGCGTTCAACGGCAGCACCATGCCCGAGAAGAAGACCCCCGTGACCATCAGCACCTGGCTGACACCCATGCCGTCCATCAGCCAGAACACACTCAGAGCCGCCAGATAGCGGATCGCGAAGCTCACCACCGTCGCCAGCAGCAGCGCGACCACGAAGGCCGCCCACGCGAAGACATCCGTGGGCAGCGCCATCGGGAAGAAGACCGCGCCGAACACGAACGGCACCACCCCCCGACCCAGCATCTGGAACAGCGCCCGCCCCACATCCCCCGCCAGCCACCACAACTGCAGATCGGCCGGCCGGTACAGGTCGACGGCGATCTCACCGGTGCGGATGCGCTCCATCAGGTCCTTCTCGGCGCCCCCGCCCTGGATCGCCAGCGTCGCGAAGAGGCACTGCCCCAGCCACACATACGTCACGGCCTGGGCCTGGTCGTACCCCCCGAGATGCGGCCTCTCCTCCCACAGCGCCAGATACGTGTAGACGAGGATGACGCCGAAGACCGTGTTGGTGAACACCCCGGCCACCGTGGCAGCCCGATACGTCGCGTACCGCCGGAAACTCCCTGCCGCGACGGCCGCGTACAACCGTCCCGAGCCCACATCCACAGCCCTCCTCGCCGCCCGGCACCGAAGCGCAGGAGCCTAGTGCTCCGGCGAACGGGCCTGCCACGCAATTTCGGGGGCGGTGAGGGCGCCGCGCGGCGAGTACGCACCGGCCCAGACGGTACGATCCGTTGCGTCCGCGTGGGCCGAGGTGCCCGTGGCCAGGGCGAGCAGCGTGGCGGCGGTGCCGGCCTGGCGGAGCGTACGAGCCGTCGCGATCCACGGCCGTGTCCCCCTTCGGGGCGAATGTCGCGCGGGCGAGATCACGATTCGGGCAGGCGTGCGCAACAGCACGACCCGCCCCGTGCCCGCCCGCACGCGGCACGCCCGACCACACGGCTCACGACACGGCCCTCGATCAGGGAACTGATCACCGGATGGGACAGTCTTCATCACAGGGGCGCAAGAGCGAGCAGAGACGTACGGGAACGACGTACGACGCGAAACAGGAGTCCGTGCACGACATGAGTGACGAGCCTCAGCCGCAGCAGCCGAATCCGGGCTGGGCACCGAGCACGCCGCAGGCGCACGCCGACGGCGACCCGGGCACGCCCGAGGCCACCGCGGCCGGGAAACCGAAGCGGACCGGCTGGCGCCGGATGATCCCGACCTGGCGCATGACGCTCGGCGGCCTCGTCATCGTCGTCCTGCTCCTGGCGGGTGGCTTCTTCCTGGGCTACTCCCTCGTGAAGATCCCCCCGGCCAACGCCCTCGCCACCAAGCAGGCCAACGTCTACCTCTACGCCGACGGCTCCGTGATCGCCCGCGACGGCGAGGTCAACCGGGAGAACGTCACACTCCCGCAGATCTCCAAGGACGCCCAGCACGCCATCCTGGCCGCCGAGGACCGCGACTTCTACACCGAGTCCGCCGTCGACCCCAAGGCCATGGTCCGCGCCGCCTGGAACACCGCCCTCGGCAAGGGCAAGCAGTCCGGCTCCACGATCACCCAGCAGTACGTGAAGAACTACTACCTGCGCCAGGAACAGACCGTCACGCGCAAGGCCAAGGAGTTCTTCATCGCGATCAAGCTGGACCGCGAGGTCAGCAAGGACCACATCCTCGAGGGCTACCTCAACACCAGCTACTTCGGCCGCAACGCCTACGGCATCCAGGCCGCCGCCCAGGCCTACTACGGCATGGACGCCAAGGACCTCGACCCCGCCCGCGCCGCCTACCTCGCCGCACTCGTCAACGCGCCCAGCCAGTACGACGTCGTCGCCCACCCCGAGAACCGCAAGGCCGCCGAGTCCCGCTGGAACTACGTCCTGGACGGCATGGTCAAGAAGGGCTGGCTCAACGAGTCCGAGCGCACCGGCATGAAGTTCCCCATGCCGAAGGAGTCCACCCTCTCCACCGGCATGTCCGGGCAGCGCGGCTACATCGTCCGGATCGTCAAGGACTACCTCACCCAGAACAAGATCATCGAGGAGAGCAAGCTCGACGCGGGCGGCTACCGCATCACGACCACCCTGCAGAAGGGCAAGCAGGACGCGTTCGTGAAGGCCGTCAACGACAAGCTGATGTCCAAGCTCGACAAGAAGAACAACAAGGTCGACACCTACGTCCGCGCGGGCGGCGCCTCCGTCGACCCCAAGACCGGCAAGGTCGTGGCGATGTACAACGGCATCGACTACGTCAAGCAGTACACCCCGAACGCCACCCGCAGGGACTTCCAGGTCGGCTCCACCTTCAAGCCCTTCGTGTTCACCTCGGCCGTCGAGAACCACTCCGAGACCCAGGACGGCCGCGTCATCACCCCGAACACCATCTACGACGGCACCAACAAGCGTCCCGTACAGGGCTGGACCGGTGACCCGTACGCCCCCGAGAACGAGGACCAGCGCTCCTACGGCGACATCACCGTCACCGAGGCCACCGACAGCTCCGTGAACTCGGTGTACGCACAGATGGCCGCCGACGTCGGCCCCGCGAAGGTCAAGCAGACCGCGATCGACCTGGGCGTCCCCGAGACCACCCCCGACCTCGCCGACGGCCCCGCCATCGCGCTCGGCACCGCCACCGCCAGCGTCCTCGACATGGCGGAGGCCTACGCCACCCTCGCCAACCACGGCCGGCACGGCACCTACACGATGGTCGAGAAGGTCACCAAGGAGGGCACGCCCATCGAGCTGCCCGAACGGCGCACCCGGCAGGCCGTGAGCCGCGAGGCCGCCGACACCACCACCTCCATGCTGCAGAGCGTCGTCCAGAACGGCACGGCCTCCGCCGCGCAGGCCGCGGGCCGCCCCGTCGCCGGCAAGACCGGCACCGCCGAGGAGGACACGGCGGCCTGGTTCGCGGGCTACACCCCCGACCTCGCCACCGTCGTCGCCGTCATGGGCCAGGACCCGGTCACCGCCGCCCACAAGTCGCTGTACGGCGCCATGGGCCTGCAGCGCGTCAACGGCGGCGGCCCACCCGCCGAGATCTGGACGCAGTTCACCCAGGACGCCCTCAAGGGCAAGCCCGCCAAGGAGTTCGACCTCAGGCTCCAGCCCGGTTCCGACGTCTCCCAGGCACCCAGCAGCGACGCCACGGCCGACCCGACCACCGGCGCCACCACCGACGGCGGCACGACCACCGGCGGCGAGGAGACCGGCACCGAGACGCCCGGCCAGACCCCCAGCGCCCCCGAGGGGCAGACCGAGGGCCAGACCGACGGCGGCACCACCGACGGCGGCACCGGCGGCCAGTCCCCCACCGGCGGCGGCACCGCGGACGGCGGCACCACCGACGGCGGCACCTCCACCGACGGCGGCACGACCGACGGCGGCACGACGGAGGGCGGAGGCGGCGGCGGCGACACGAGCGACGGCGGCGCGACAGGCGGCCCGACCGGCCCCGGCTGGGGCGTGGTCCCGCAGGGCGCGCGCCGCGAGTAGATCAATGACCGCTGGTCGCCTTCAGCCCCACGACGGCGACCAGCAGCAGGCACACGAAGAAGATCCGGGCGGCGGTCGCCGGCTCACCCAGCACCGCCATGCCGAACACCGCCGCCCCGGCCGCACCGATCCCCACCCACACGCCGTAGGCGGTACCGATGGGAAGGGTCCTGGCGGCCTGCGACAGCAACAGCATGCTGGCGACGATGCCGGCACCCGTGAGCACACTGGGCAGCGGACGCGTGAAGCCGTCGGTGTACTTCATGCCGACGGACCACCCCACCTCGAGCAGACCGGCGACGACGAGCAGAACCCAGGCCATGACGGGCACCTCCGGGAGACGGGCTGACGGTGTCGGTGCGTCGTCTTCGCCTTGAACCCGGTACGGCGCGTCTCGTCGGGGGTCCCCCAACGTAGCAAAGCCGGACGACATGGCGAAGGGGCCGGTGACCAGGGTCACCGGCCCCTCTCCGCACTGCTGCCGCCGGTCCTACAGGTACAGGCCCGTCGAGTCCTCGGCCCCCTCGAACCGGTCCGCGGCCACGGCGTGCAGATCACGCTCGCGCATGAGCACGTACGCGATCCCCCGCACCTCGACCTCGGCACGGTCCTCCGGGTCGAACAGCACCCGGTCACCCGCCTCCACGGTCCGCACGTTCTGCCCCACCGCGACGACCTCGGCCCAGGCCAGCCGCCGGCCGACCGCCGCCGTGGCGGGGATCAGGATGCCGCCGCCGGAACGCCGCTCGCCCTCACTGGTGTCCTGCCGCACGAGTACGCGGTCGTGCAGCATCCGGATGGGCAGCTTGTCCGGATGGGTACTCTGCTCGCTTCTGTTGGCGCTCACGCCCTGAAACCTACCTGTCTTCCCCGCGAACGTACGCAGTCGGGTCAGCCCTTGCGCCGCCGCGTGCCGACCGCGAGCAGCCCGACCACTCCCACCACGACGAGCGCGACCGGCACGACCCGCTCCAGCCGCGGCGCGCCGTCCTCGTCCACGAACCGGGCCCGCACGTCCGTGACGGCCCGGTTGACCTCCACGTAGGCCCGCCCGAGAGTGTGGTCGACATGGGAAGCGACCTTGGCCTTGGCATCCCCGACGATCGTCTTCGGGTGCACCCGCATCCCGATCTCGTCGAGGGTCTCGGCCAGGGTCGCGCGGCGGCGCCTGATGTCCGCCTCGATCTGCGCCGGGGTCCTGGGGTCCGCCGTGTCCGCCACCGTGTCGCCTCCGAAGTCGGTGTGAAGCCTGTGTGGGACAGTCTGTCAGCTCCACGGCTCATCACACTGTCAGCACCCCCGGTTACGCTGGCCAGATGAGCGAGCGACTCCAGCCGGGGGACGTGGCCCCCGCCTTCACCCTGCCCGACGCCGACGGCACCGAGGTGTCCCTGTCGGACCACAAGGGCCGCAAGGTCATCGTGTACTTCTACCCGGCCGCCCTCACGCCCGGCTGCACGAAGCAGGCCTGCGACTTCACGGACAACCTGGAGCTGCTGACGGGCGCGGGCTACGACGTCATCGGCATCTCTCCCGACAAGCCGGAGAAGCTGGCCAAGTTCCGCGACAAGGAGTCCCTCGAGGTCACCCTGCTCGCCGACCCGGACAAGCAGGTCCTGGAGTCCTACGGCGCCTTCGGCGAGAAGAAGCTCTACGGCAAGACGGTCGTCGGCGTCATCCGCTCCACGATCGTCGTGGACGAGGAGGGCAACGTCGAGCGCGCCCTGTACAACGTCAAGGCGACGGGCCACGTCGCCAAGATCATCAAGGACCTGGGGGTCTGAGACCCCGCTGTCCCTTCCGCGAGCGGCTCGTACCGGTGAGGTCCGGTACGAGCCGCTCGGCATTTCGGGAGTTCTACGCGGGATTACATCCGGGAGCGGATGAAGAAGCTGGGGGTGGACACGTCCCACTGCGAGCGGGAGGGGCTGAAGTGGACCAGGAACGTCCTGGAGCGGGCGGTCGCGGTGTCGACGAACATGTGCGAGGTGTTGCGGAATCTCGGGCTCGAAGTGGTGGGCGGGCATCACACTCACATCAGCCGCCGCATCAAGGCGTACGGAATCGACACGTCGCATTTCCAGGTACCGGCCCGGCGTGGGAAACCCTGGCGTCCGCGAACACCGGCGGCCTTCCTCGTCGAGCAACCGGCCGATCGCGCCCGACGCTTCCGAGTGACCGCCTCAAGTGGGCGATGACGTCCTCGGGAGTGGCCGAGCAGTGTGCCCTGTGCGGCACGGAGGCGGTGTGGCGGGGCCGCCCGCTCCCTCTGGAGGTCGATCACGTCGATGGCAACTGGAGGGACAACCGGATCGGGAACCTTCGGTTCCTCTGCCCCAACTGCCATTCGGCAACAGACAGTTACCGAGGGCGCGGCAAGAGGCGCGCTTCGTGAGGCGCCGGCGGGCGCGGCCCTCCCCTGAGGAACTACGCGCCGGGGTTTCCGAGTCCATCTCTTTCTCCGAGGTGCTGCGCCGCCTGGGACGCCCGGACACCGGCACGCAGCGCGCGCACCTGCGTCGGTGGATCGCCGAGGACCAGCTCACTACGGAGCACTTTCTGGGCCAGGCCCACCAGCGGGGGAAGCGCCGCCTGACCTCGGCCAGGCGCCCGGAGGACATCCTGGTCAAGCAGGAGGGCAGGCGCCGGACCCGAACCGTTGTACTTCGCCGGGCGCTCCAAGAGATGGGCGTACCCGAGGAGTGCGCCGACTGCGAGATCGGCCCAGAGTGGTTCGGAAGGCCCATGACGCTGGAAGTGGATCACATCAACGGGGACTGGAGCGACGATCGGCTGGAGAACCTGCGGCTGCTGTGCCCCAACTGCCACGCAACAACAGACACCTGGTGCCGAGGAGGGCGACGCAGGCAGGTGGCCTTCGACCGGTAGCATGGCGGCCACACGCGGCCGTGGCGAAATGGCATACGCGAGGGCCTTAGGAGCCCTTGGGCGAGAGCCCGTGTGGGTTCGAATCCCACCGGCCGCACGCGCGCAGAGGGGCCGCCCGGGCTGGGCGGCCCCCTCCCGCATCTCAGCCCAGCAGCTCCCGCACCACCGGCACCAGCGCCCGGAACGCCTTCCCCCGGTGGCTGATCGCGTTCTTCTCCTGGGGGGTCAGTTCCGCACAGGTCCGTCGCTCGCCCTCCGGCTGGAGGATCGGGTCGTAGCCGAAGCCGCCCGAACCCGCCGGCTTGTGACGCAGGACACCCCTCAACTGTCCCTCGACCACCCGCTCCCTGCCGTCCGGCAGGGCCAGTGCCGCCGCGCAGGCGAAGTGGGCGCCCCGGTGTTCCTCGGCGATGTCCGAGAGCTGGGCGAGGAGGAGGTCCAGGTTGGCCTTGTCGTCGCCGTGGCGGCCGGACCAGCGGGCGGAGAAGATGCCGGGGGCGCCGTTGAGGACGTCGACGCAGAGGCCGGAGTCGTCGGCGACGGCGGGGAGGCCGGTGGCCCGGGCGAGGGTGTGGGCCTTCAGGAGGGCGTTCTCCGCGAAGGTGACGCCGGTTTCCTTGACGTCGGGGATGTCCGGGTAGGCGTCGGCGCCGACGAGGTCGTGGGGCAGCCCGGCTTCGGCGAGGATCGTCCGGAGTTCGGTGATCTTTCCGGTGTTACGGGTGGCGAGGATCAGGCGACTCATGGCCCCCAGTATTGCGGGAGCCGGGAGCCGCGCCCCGTCAGGGGCGCGGGAAACTGCGCGAGCGACCACGACGGACGCGCGGTCGGCCGCCTACAGGACCCGGCAGACGAGAAGCCGGGTCGGCCCAGCGAGCGCGGCGCTACGGCGTGCAGACCTTGGTCAGTTCGCCGGCCGCGTCCGTGACCGGGCTGATGTCGGGCGTCTCGTCGCCGTTCTTGATGGACGTGCGGACGTTGTCGACGGCCTTGTCGAGGTCGTCGACGGCCTTGCTGACATCCGCGTTGTCGGTCTTGTCGCCGATCTCGCCGAGGTTCCTGTCGATGGAGTCGAGGGACTCGTCGAGCTGTGTCGGGTCGTTCGCCGCGCTGTCGACCGCCTGCTGGAGTTCCGTGACGCTGTCGGCGATGGCGTCGGCGGTCTGGACGCAGTCCAGCGCCTTGTCGACGGCGGCGCAGCCGGTGGTGAGTCCGGCGGTCAACGCGACGGCCGCCAGGGTGGCGGCGACGGCTGGGATGCGGCGTCGGCGGCTCGCGGCCATGGAGCGGTCCCTCTCGTTCGGTCGGGCCGGTCGGGCCCGCGCGGCTGGCCGGGCGCACAGGGGTGAGCCGTGCGCCCGTACTCCTTGAGACGCGAGTGTGCTGGGCGCGGTTGCCCGTGCCTGGTACCTGTCTTGGTGTGCGCTTTACTTTTCGAGGGCGGTGTCGAGCGCGGTGCGCTGGTGGGCGGCGAGTTCGTCGCAGCCGGCGACGGCGAGGTCGAGGAGGGCGTTGAGTTCGTCGCGGGCGAAGGGTTCGGCTTCGGCGGTGCCCTGGACCTCGACGAAGCGGCCGTCGCCGGTGCAGACGACGTTCATGTCGGTGTCGGCCTTGACGTCTTCCTCGTAGCAGAGGTCGAGGAGGGGGACGCCGCCGACGATGCCGACGGAGACGGCGGAGACCGTGCCGGTCAGGGGATGGCGGCCCGCCTTGATCAGCTTTTTGCGCTGGGCCCAGGCGACGGCGTCGGCCAGGGCGACGTAGGCGCCGGTGATGGCGGCGGTGCGGGTGCCGCCGTCGGCCTGGAGGACGTCGCAGTCGAGGACGATGGTGTTCTCGCCGAGGGCCTTGTAGTCGATGACGGCGCGCAGGGAGCGGCCGATGAGGCGGCTGATCTCGTGGGTGCGGCCGCCGATGCGGCCCCTGACGGACTCGCGGTCGCCGCGGGTGTTGGTGGAGCGGGGCAGCATGGAGTATTCGGCGGTGACCCAGCCTTCGCCGCTGCCTTTGCGCCAGCGGGGGACGCCTTCGGTGACGGAGGCGGTGCAGAAGACCTTGGTGTCGCCGAAGGAGACGAGGACGGAGCCTTCGGCGTGCTTGCTCCAGCCGCGCTCGATGGTGATGGGGCGGAGCTGCTGGGGGGTGCGGCCGTCGATTCGAGACATGCGGCTGAGCCTATCCGTACGTGCGGAGGGGGCCCCTCCCGCGGTGGGAGGGGCCTCGGTGTGAGCCGGGATGTCAGGGGGCGAAGCCCGGGACGATCCCCGCTCTTCACATCATGTCTTCGATGTCCGCTGCGATGGGGTCGGCGTCGGTGCCGATGACGACCTGGATCGCGGTGCCCATCTTGACGACGCCGTGTGCGCCGGCGGCTTTCAGGGCGGTCTCGTCGACCTTGGCGGGGTCTACGACCTCGGTGCGGAGGCGGGTGATGCAGCCTTCGACTTCTTCGATGTTGTCGATGCCGCCGAGCCCGGCAACGATCTTCTCAGCCTTGGTGGCCATGTTCGTTCTCCCTGATCCGAACCGCTTTGTCGCAGTAACCCACAGTTGGCCCCTCCTCGCGAGCGGCCCTGTCGTGTGTGCCGAATGATGGCGTCTCGTTCGTGCGACCGTCGAACGACTGGTCTACACCACGAGCCCACCTCTCGACAAAGGGGACGGGTCACCGTCGGCGCATTACGTGATCTTCCGGTTCGCATCACGGAGTTCGACCCGGGGCTTCCGGGGCGTGAGCCGGGGGAGGATGTGGCGGACAGCGCCGAGGCGTGATCGTCACATCGGGCGGAATTGGCGGGTTCCACTCGTTCGGCCTACCGTGCTACAACTGGTCTACACCACTCACTGGTGGAGGTCGCGCGGTGATGACCGCGTTCCCCTTTCTTTGAGACGCCGCCGTCCCCCATCGCATTCTTCCTGGGCGGCGCCGTGCCCCCTGGAGGAAGTTCATGTCCACTGACACAGCCGCGCCCGCGAGCCCGAAGAAGGGGACGGCCGTGATGGCCGTCATGCAGCGGATCGGCCGCAGCCTGATGCTGCCCGTCGCGGTGCTCCCCGCCGCGGCCCTGCTGGTCCGCCTCGGCAACACCGACATGCTCGGGCGCGAGTCGTTCCCCGCGTTCATCACCAAGATCGCGAGTTTCATGGCGGCCGGTGGCAACGCGATCCTCGACAACATGGCGCTGCTGTTCGCCGTGGGCATCGCGATCGGCTTCGCCAAGAAGTCGGACGGCTCCACCGCCCTGGCGGCCGTGGTCGGATACCTCGTCTTCAAGAACGTGCTCGCCACCTTCACCGACGAGAACCTGCCGCAGGTGGCGAAGGTCGTCGACGGCAAGATCGTCATGACGGACGCACCGGTCGACGCCAAGGTGCTCGGCGGTGTCGTCATGGGTCTCGTGGTGGCCCTGCTCTACCAGCGGTTCTACCGCACCAAGCTGCCGGACTGGGCCGGCTTCTTCGGCGGCCGACGCCTGGTCCCGATCCTGTCCGCCTTCGCGGGCCTGGTGATCGGCATCGTCTTCGGCTACATCTGGCCGGTCCTCGGCACGGCCCTGCACAACTTCGGTGAGTGGCTGGTCGGCTCCGGGGCCGTCGGCGCGGGCATCTTCGGTGTCGCCAACCGCGCGCTGATCCCGATCGGCATGCACCACCTGCTGAACTCCTTCCCCTGGTTCCAGGCCGGCACCTACGAGGGCAAGAGCGGCGACATCGCCCGGTTCCTGGCGGGTGACCCGAGCGCCGGGCAGTTCATGACCGGCTTCTTCCCGATCATGATGTTCGCCCTGCCGGCCGCCTGCCTGGCGATCGTGCACTGCGCCCGTCCCGAGCGCCGCAAGGTCGTCGGCGGCATGATGTTCTCCCTCGCGCTGACCTCGTTCGTCACCGGCGTCACCGAGCCCATCGAGTTCACGTTCATGTTCATCGCGCCGGTGCTGTACGCGATCCACGCGGTGCTCACAGGTGTCTCGATGGCGCTGACCTGGGCCCTGGGCATGAAGGACGGCTTCGGCTTCTCGGCCGGAGCGGTCGACTTCTTCCTGAACCTGGGCATCGCGACCAACCCGTGGGGTCTGGCCCTGGTGGGCCTGTGCTTCGCGGCGGTGTACTACGCGGTGTTCCGCTTCGCGATCGTCAGGTTCAACCTGCCGACGCCGGGCCGGGAGTCCGACGAGGAACTCGCCGAGCTGCAGAAGGCGGAGGCCAAGTAGTCCGCACGACGGCGAAGGCCCCGGAACCCGCCCTCGGGTTCCGGGGCCTTCGTGTGCCGGGGCTCAGATCTCGTACGTCTGCCGGGGTGCGGCGAGGTCCACCGGACCGTCGTACACCTCCCGGGCGTCGGCGACGTTGACCTGCGGGTCCGTCCACGGCGGGATGTGGGTGAGGACCAGGCGGCGGGCACCCGCCCGGGCCGCCGTCTCACCCGCCTCGCGGCCGTTGAGGTGCAGGTCGGGGATGTCCTCCTTGCCGTGCGTGAACGCGGCCTCGCACAGGAACAGGTCGGTGTCCCGGGCGAGTTCGTCCAGCGCGGGGCTCACGCCGGTGTCACCGGAGTACGTCAGGACCTTGCCGTCGTGCTCGATCCGGATGCCGTACGCCTCCACGGGGTGGGCCACCCGTTCGGTGTGCACCGTGAAGGGGCCGATCTCGAAGGTGGACGGCTTGACCGTGTGGAAGTCGAAGACCTCGCTCATGGAGGAGGCGGAGGGGGTGTCCGCGTAGGCGGTGGTCAGCCGGTGTTCCGTGCCTTCGGGGCCGAAGACGGGGAGTGGATCGCAGCGGCCGCCGTCGTGGCGGTAGTAGCGCGCGACGAAGTACGCGCACATGTCGATGCAGTGGTCGGCGTGCAGGTGGCTGAGGAAGATCGCGTCGAGGTCGTAGAGACCGCAGTGGCGCTGCAGCTCGCCCAGGGCACCGTTGCCCATGTCGAGAAGCAGCCGGAAGCCGTCGGCCTCGACGAGGTAGCTCGAGCAGGCCGAATCCACGGACGGGAACGACCCCGAGCAGCCGACGACGGTGAGCTTCATGAAGCAGAAACCTCCGCTGGCGGGAATGTCGGAGAGGGGCGTCGGGGGTCGTGCGGTCCGTCGAGCGTAAGGCGCAAAACCTCCGGTAGCTCCTCCGCCAAGGCCTGTTGTGGGCGAACTCACCTGTGGTGTCACCGGTTCGGCTGGCAGGGCCGGGGGGTGATCCTGGTGAGGGGGGCGCGTGGCAGGTGCGGCGCCGGTAACGTCTCAGTATGGACACGTCCTGGTGGCTCGTGCTCGCCGCGGTGGTACTGCTCGCGCTCATCGCCACGCTCGTCGACGGCTGGGGCCGGGGGCGGCGGCCGACGGCCCGGCGGGTCCGGGCGGCGGCACCGGCCGCCGCGCCGGAGAGCCGGCCGCAGCCGGCGGAGATCTGGTGGGCGGACGTGCCCTACGAGGACGAGGCGGAATCAGAGGGGGCCGCGCGAAGCGCGTCAGGCAGGGCGGCGGTGGGCGACGGGCGGGCGAAGGACCGGCCTTGTCTGGTGCTGGCGGTGCGCGGGGAGCGGGCGACGGTCGCGAAGATCACCACGCGGTTGCGTGGCGGACGTACGGGCGTGATCCCGCTGCCCCCGGGGTCGGTCGGCGATACCCAGGGCCGGGCGAGTTTCCTGGAGACGGACGAGTTGCGCGAGGTCCCGGTGTGGGGTTTCCGGCGGCGGGTCGGCGTGGTGGATCCGGCGCTGTGGGACCAGGTGCGGTACCTGGCGGGCTGAGCGGCACGAAGGGCTGGAGTCCTGGACTCCAGCCCCTTTCTGTGCCGGTCGCGCCGGTCTCTCCGACGGCTACGCCCAGAGCTGGCCCTGGAGCGTGTCGATGGCCTCCTCCGTCGTGGCCGCCGTGTAGACGCCCGTGGAGAGGTACTTCCAGCCGCCGTCGGCGACGACGAACGCGATGTCGGCCGGTTGCCCTGCCTTGACGGCCTTCTTGCCGACGCCGATCGCGGCGTGCAGCGCGGCGCCCGTGGAGACGCCGGCGAAGATGCCCTCCTGCTGGAGCAGCTCGCGGGTGCGGGTGACCGCGTCCGCCGAGCCGACCGAGAAGCGGCTGGTGAGGACGGACTCGTCGTACAGCTCGGGGACGAAGCCCTCGTCGAGGTTGCGCAGTCCGTAGACCAGGTCGTCGTAGCGCGGTTCGGCCGCGACGATCTGGATGTCCGGCTTGTGTTCGCGCAGGTAGCGGCCCACTCCCATGAGCGTGCCCGTGGTGCCGAGGCCGGCCACGAAGTGGGTGACGGACGGCAGGTCGGCGAGGATCTCCGGGCCCGTCGTGGCGTAGTGGGCACCGGCGTTGTCGGGGTTGCCGTACTGGTAGAGCATCACCCAGTCCGGGTGCTCGGCCGAGAGCTCCTTGGCGACGCGCACGGCGGTGTTGGAGCCGCCCGCCGCCGGGGAGGAGATGATCTCCGCGCCCCACATGCCCAGCAGGTCCCGGCGTTCCTGCGAGGTGTTCTCCGGCATCACGCACACGATGCGGTAGCCCTTGAGTTTCGCCGCCATCGCCAGGGAGATGCCGGTGTTGCCCGACGTCGGCTCCAGGATGGTGCAGCCCGGGGTCAGCCGGCCGTCCTTCTCCGCCTGCTCGATCATGTGCAGGGCGGGACGGTCCTTGACCGACCCCGTCGGGTTGCGGTCCTCCAGCTTCGCCCAGATGCGGACGTCGGCGGACGGCGACAGCCGCGGCAGGCGCACCAGGGGGGTGTTGCCGACCGCGGCCAGGGGGGAGTCGTAGCGCATCGGTGATCAGACCATGCCGCCGGCCACGGCCGGCAGGATCGTGACGTTGTCGCCGTCCGTCAGCTTGGTGTTGATGCCGTCGAGGAAGCGGACGTCCTCGTCGTTCAGGTAGACGTTGACGAAGCGGCGCAGCTGGTCGCCGTCCACGATGCGGGCCTGGATGCCCGGGTGCCGGGTCTCGAGGTCGTTGAAGAGCTCGGCGAGGGTGTCTCCCTTACCCTCCACCGCCTTCTGACCGTCGGTGTAGGTGCGGAGGATGGTCGGGATGCGGACCTCGATGGCCATGGCTTCAGGGCTCCTGTCGGGAGTAGTCAGTCGGGGCGCGCGGCAGCGCAGGAACAGCGGGGTGGTGCGTGTGTGCAGCGCCGCGGCTCACGGCCGTACGGCGGCAGGGACCGGCGTCAACAGATGGCGCTGGCGAGCCTGCACAGATCGACGTGCAGCCGCGCCACGAGCAGTGTGCCCGGCGTCTTGTCGCTCACGTCGTGGAAAACCATGGGCTCATCGTATCGATTCCCGGTTCGGGTCCTGGAATGTGATCCCACATGGCGGACGCTTTCGGGCCGGTGAGTGAGACCGTGCTGTTCAGGCGTGTTCAGTAGGCCTCGACGACCTGGACCTCCTCCTCCGTGACCGCGCCCTCGACGATCCGGAAGGAGCGGAACTGGAACTCGCCGGCCCCGTCGGTGTCGGCGGTGGAGACGAGGACGTAGTGCGCGCCGGGCTCGTTGGCGTAGGAGATGTCGGTGCGCGAGGGGTAGGCCTCGGTCGCGGTGTGGGAGTGGTAGATGACCACCGGCTCCTCGTCGCGGTCGTCCATCTCGCGGTAGAGCTTGAGCAGGTCGCCGGAGTCGAACTCGTAGAACGTGGGCGACATGGCCGCGTTCAGCATGGGGATGAACCGCTCGGGGCGGTCCGAGCCCGCCGGGCCGGCGACGACGCCGCACGCCTCGTCGGGGTGGTCCTTGCGCGCGTGGGCGACGATCTGGTCGACGAGGGCCTGGGTGATGGTCAGCATGCTGGCCAGGATAAGCAGAGGGGCCGTTCCGTACCGGGGGCTGGTACGGAACGGCCCATATGCCGGACGCCCTGAGCGGCAGCCGCGGGGAGTGCCACGAGTACTCCCTGCGGCCGGGCGTCCCGTGGGGTGGTCAGCCGACCTTCTCGAACTCCGCCTCGCGGCGCTCGGTGATCTGCGGGTTGCGGCTCTTGAGGACCGCCCAGCCGACGCCCAGGGCCACGGCCCAGACAGCCGCGACGTACAGGCAGACCCGTGCGTCCTTGTCGTACGCGATCATGCAGGTCACGCAGATGAGGAAGAGGAGCGCGACCCAGCTGAGGAGCGCCCCGCCGGGAGCGGGGAAGGACGAGGCGCGCAGCCGGCCCGCGTCGACCGCGGCACGGTAGCGGATGTGGCTGACGAGGATCATCATCCAGGTCCAGATGCCGGCCGCGGTGGCGACGGAGGTGACGTAGAGGAACGCCTTCTCCGGGACGACGTAGTTCAGGAGGACGCCGATACCCATGAGCGCGACGGAGACGGTGACGCCGGCGGCGGGCGTCTTGCGGGCGTTGAGCTTGCCGAACGCCTGCGGTGCCTCGCTGTTGGCGGCCAGGTCGCGCAGCATCCGGCCGGTCGAGTACATGCCCGAGTTGCAGGACGACAGGGCGGCGGTGAGCACCACGAAGTTGACGATGCCCGCGGCGAGCGGGATGCCGATCTCGCCGAAGGCGTGCACGAACGGGCTCTCGCCGGCGGAGAACTCGGTCCACTTGACGACGGAGAGGATCACCAGCAGCGCGCCGACGTAGAAGACGATGATGCGCCAGGGCAGGGTGTTGATGGCCTTGGGCAGGGTCTTCTCGGGGTTCTCGGACTCGCCCGCGGTGACGCCGACGAGCTCGACGGCGAGGTAGGCGAACATGACGCCCTGGAGCGTCATCAGGCTGGAGCCGATGCCGTTCGGGAAGAAGCCGCCGTGCGACCAGAGGTTGGAGACGGCGGCGGTGTCACCGGCGTCGGAGAAGCCGAGGGTGAGCACGCCGAGGCCGATGACGATCATGCCGATGATGGCCGTGACCTTGATCATCGAGAACCAGAACTCGACCTCGCCGAAGATCTTGACGGAGATCAGGTTGACGCCGAAGAGCACCACGAGGAACACCAGGGCGCTGACCCACTGCGGGATCTCCGGGAACCAGAAGTGGATGTAGATCGCGGCGGCGGTGAGTTCGGCCATGCCGGTCACCACCCACATGAGCCAGTACGTCCAGCCCGTGACGAACCCGAAGAACGGGCCGAGGAACTCGCGGGCGTACTCGGCGAAGGAGCCGGAGACGGGCCGGTAGAGGAGCAGTTCGCCCAGGGCCCGCATGATGAAGAAGATCACGACGCCCGCGAGGGCGTACATGAGGATGATGCTGGGGCCGGCCTTCGCGATGTTCGCTCCGGCACCCATGAACAGGCCGACGCCGATGGCGCCGCCGATCGCGATCATCTGGACCTGACGGCTGCCGAGGCCGCGCTCATACCCCTCTTCGGGCACGTCTTCCGTGTCGACCTGCGCAGAGGTCATGTGTGGTGCGCCTTTCTCCATGCCGACCCGGGCCTCGCCTCGGCCTCGGATCGGGTTTCGATCCCCCCGGAATGATGGAGCTGAGCGGGCCCGGAATCCCGCTCGTGCCTGGTCGGCGGTTGCCGGCTCGGTGGCGCACCCGGCCGAACATTCGGGTGGTGTTCTGCCGGGCGGTCGTGAAGATTTATCACGGCCGGGACACGGAACGCGGGGGCGTGATGTGGCGCACCACACAGGGAAAAGCGGGCAAAGGGCACCCGAATCGGCCATAGAAGGCGGGTGCGGTGACGTGATCGTTATCCGGATTTGAGTGTCCTTTGAGCGAACACGACGTGGTCATCCGGTGGCCACAGAACCTGCACAGATCAGGGCATAAGGGTTCCGACCAGCGTCTCCTGGAGTCCGCCCAGCCACAGGTAGGCCATCACCATCGGCTTGCGCGGGTCCTCGTCCGGGAGGCGGTAGAGGAGGTCGGTGTCCTCGTCGTCGGTGATCTCCAGCCGGGAGCCGATCGCGAGCCGCAGGTCGTTCAGGGCTCCCAGCCACTGCTGGGACTCCGCCGGCGACAGCTTCAGCACGGCACCGCCCTCGCCGGCCGAGGCCGAGGAGAGCGCGTCGAGGGAGCGGATCACCGCGAGGGCGCTGTCGCGCTTGCCGGCCCGCAGGTCGTTCTCGGTGTAGCGGCGGAACTCCGCGGAGTACGCCCGCTGCTCCTCGGCGTCCCGGGCCGAGGCGGGCTGCTCGGGATCGCTGTAGGCGTCGGGGAAGAGCCGCCTCAGCACCGGGTCGGAGGGCGGCTCGCTCGGGCCCTCGGCGAACAGCTCGGCGAGCGGGTCGCCGGTGGCGTCCTCGGCGGGGCCGGGGCCGATGAGCTCCAGGAGCTGGACGGCCAGCGACCGGATGATGGAGATCTCGACGTCGTCGAGGGCGACGGCCGCGCCGCCGCCGGGGAGCGGTTCGAAGGTTCCGGGCATGAAAGCCTTTTCGCTGCTGGGCGGGGAGTTGGCTACTTGCGGTCCTGCTGGAGGGTGGCCCACAGGCCGTAGCCGTGCATGGCCTGCACGTCGCGTTCCATCTCCTCGCGGCTGCCGCTGGAGACGACCGCCCGGCCCTTGTGGTGGACGTCGAGCATGAGCTTGGTGGCCTTCTCCTTGGAGTAGCCGAAGTACGACTGGAAGACGTACGTCACATAGCTCATGAGGTTGACCGGGTCGTTGTGGACGATGGTGACCCACGGGACGTCCGGCTCGGGTACGGCGAAGACCTCCTCCGCCGACTCGGTGCGTTCGATCTCCAGGGGCGCGGGTGACGTCACACTGCCCATGCTGCCACCCGAGGGGGGTAGTCGCACAAACGGGCCTGGCCGCAAGGCGATCGCGTCCCGCGGGACAGCAATCGTCAGATTGACGAAATGGGGGTACGCTCCTCTTCATGAACACAGCGGACCTTGGGCTGCCGGAAGAAGAAGGGCGCGAAGCGCTGCCGCGGAAGGACGGTGGCGGGCGCCGGGTGGGCGTTCCCTCGACGGCGCTCTTCACGGACCAGTACGAGCTGACGATGCTGCGGGCCGCCCTCGCGTCGGGCACGGCCGAGCGGCGGAGCGTGTTCGAGGTCTTCACCCGGCGGCTGCCGGACGGACGCCGCTACGGCGTCGTGGGCGGCACCGGCCGGGTGCTGGACGCGGTGGAGAACTTCCGCTTCGACTCGGCCGTGCTGAACTTCCTGCGCGAGCGGGAGATCGTCGGCGAGGAGACCCTGGACTGGCTGGCCGGCTACCGGTTCAGCGGGGACATCTGGGGCTACCCCGAGGGCGAGGTGTACTTCCCGGGCTCGCCGATCATGCGGATCGAGGGCACCTTCGCCGAGTGCGTGCTGCTGGAGACCGTGATCCTTTCGATCCTCAACCACGACTCGGCGATCGCGGCGGCCGCCTCACGCATGTCGGCCGCCGCGGGCGACCGGCCGCTGATCGAGATGGGCGCCCGGCGCACCCACGAGCTGGCGGCGGTGGCGGCCTCCCGGGCCGCGTACGTCGGGGGCTTCGCGACCACCTCCGACCTGGCGGCCGGCTTCCGCTACGGCATCCCCACCGTCGGCACCTCCGCGCACGCCTTCACCCTGCTGCACGACAGCGAGCGGGACGCCTTCCAGGCCCAGGTGAACACGCTGGGCCGGGGCACCACGCTGCTGGTGGACACCTACGACGTCGCCGAGGCGGTCCGCACGGCCGTCGAGGTCGCCGGGACCGAGCTGGGCGCGGTGCGGATCGACTCCGGCGACCTGCTCCTGGTCGCGCACCGGGTGCGCCGGCAGCTGGACGAGCTGGGCGCGACCGGCACGAAGATCGTCGTGACCTCCGACCTGGACGAGTACGCCATCGCCTCGCTGGCCGCGGCGCCGGTGGACGCCTACGGCGTCGGCACGCAGCTAGTCACCGGCTCCGGCCACCCGACCTCCTCGATGGTCTACAAGCTGGTCGCGCGGGCCGAGTCCGCCGACCCGAACGCACCGCTGGTGCCGGTGGCGAAGAAGTCCAGCGGCGGCAAGACGTCGGTCGGCGGACGCAAGTGGGCCGCGCGGCGGCTGGACTCCCACGGGGTCGCCGAGGCCGAGGTGATCGGCACCGGGCCGGTGCCGGCCGGGCTCGCGGACCGGCAGCTGCTGGTGGAGCTGGTCAAGGGGGGCGAGGTGGCGGCGCGCGAGCCGCTGGACGCGGCGCGGGACCGGCACGCGGCGGCGCGGGCGGGGCTTCCGATGTCGGCGACCCAGCTCTCGCGCGGGGAGCCCGTCCTTCCGACGGAGTACCTGCACGAGACCTCGGGTAGCTAGGGGATGTGCCGTGACGCGCCGACCCGTGACCCCTCCCGTCCGCTCCCCTCAGTGCATAGGCTCGGTGGTCCACCGGCCGGGCTTGCCGACCTCATAGCCGAAGGACACCGACCATGCGCCGCGCCTTGATCGTCGTCGATGTGCAGAACGACTTCTGCGAGGGGGGCAGCCTCGCGGTGTCCGGCGGTGCCGATGTGGCCGCCGCCGTCACGGAGCTGATCGGGCAGGCGGCCGGGTCCGGCTACCAGCACGTCGTGGCCACCCGCGACCACCACATCGCCCCCGGCGGCCACTTCTCCGCGAACCCGGACTACGCCCGCTCCTGGCCCGCGCACTGCGTCGCCGGCACGGAGGGCGTCGGCTTCCACCCCAACTTCGCCCCCGCGGTCGCCTCCGGGTCGATCGACGCCGTGTTCGACAAGGGGGCGTACTCGGCGGCCTACAGCGGCTTCGAGGGCACCGACGAGAACGGCACCCCGCTGGCCGACTGGCTCCGCACCCGCGAGGTCACCGAGGTCGACGTGGTCGGCATCGCCACGGACCACTGCGTACGGGCCACGGCCCTGGACGCCGCCCGTGAGGGCTTCCGTACGCGGGTCCTGCTGGACCTGACGGCCGGTGTCGCCCAGGAGAGCACCGAGCGGGCCCTGGAGGAGCTGCGCCGGGCCGGCGTGGAGCTGTCGGGCAAGCCCGTCGTGCAGTGACCCCGTCCTCCGGCGGCTCCGGCGGACCCCCGCGGGTCAGGTCTGGGCCGTCGGGCGCCTGAGGAGAGCTCTGATCGGGCGCCACAGCTCCTGGACCAGGTCCGGGCTGCCGACGACACCGTTGTCGGGGGCCGTGCGCCATATGAGGCCGTCGGGGTGGTGGAGGACCGCGGTGATCTCGTCGGGGGTCGGAGGGGCGGCGTTGCCGCGCAGGTAGACCGACCGCATACCGAGGTTACGGAGCCTGGTCAGGGCCCGCGCGCGGTTCACGGAGTGGACGAGGACGCGGACGGCGCCGGGGCCGTCGGCGGCGGGGCTGGGCAGGTTCAGTGCCACCACCACCGTGCCGTTCGGCAGCTTGCAGAAGCCTCCTGCGGCCATGCGCTCATCCCCCCGTGTCGGTCGGTGTCAATAAGAGAGTCACAGGACGCACCTAAACACGGATCGGCGGTGACCCGCCAGTGGGTCACCGCCGATCATGCTCTGACCTGCAAGGATGCGGATTACCTACCCGCGGGGCCGACCTCCAGCTCGATCGTCGAGCCGTTCCTGGCCTCCTTGAGGATCTTGATCTTCGTGTTGGTGTCAGTGATCTTGACACCCGCGGTGGGGTTCGACTCGTCGTAGTAGTCGTTCTTCCGGTCGTTGAAGACCGAGACGCCCTTCGACCCCGGGATGTACTTCGCCACGTCCGCCTTGTGCAGCGTCATGCCGTCGGTGCGGTAGCGGCTGAAGGGCGAGTCGTAGGACTGGATGCGGTTGCGCATCAGCGTGCCGTCGGCCCACTTCAGCGCGTCCGGGTGCGAGTCGATCGGCAGGACCAGACCGGTGCCCTGGTGCTGGCTGGTGTTGTTGTCCGCCTGAGAGGTGTCCCACTTCCAGATCAGCAGGCCGTTCTGGTACGCGTAGTGCTCCACCCAGTCCGGGCGCGCCGTGAAGCCGAAGTTGTACGGGCCGTTCTTCAGCGTCTTGTCGTACGACACGTACTGCCGGTTCTCGGCGATGTAGTACTGCGCGTAGTCCTTGGTGAAGGATGCGCCGATGCGGGAGAAGCCGGTCGCCTTCCACGCCTCGTCCGCGCTCTCGGCGTTGTCGGAGAAGACGGGCGCGCCGTCGGCCGTCACCGTGATCGCGTCGGCCGCGAAGCCCTTCTGGGCCACGCCGCCGTCGGTCTGGTAGCGGAAGCGCAGGTCGATCTTCTTGCCCGCGTAGGCGTCCAGGGAGTACGCCAGCTTCTTGTAGCCGTCGACCGTGCCGTGCAGGGCCGGCTTGTCGCTGCCGTCGCGCGGGATCGGCTGGCCGTCCACCGTGCCGTCGAGAGCGGTCCAGTTGGCGCCGCCGTCGGTCGAGACCTCGGTGTAGAGGTAGTCGTAGTTGGCCTCGATGTCGTACCAGCCGTCGAGGGCCAGCCCGGCCTTCGACGTGCCCGTGAGGTCGACCGAACGCGTCAGCGTGTTCTTGAGGTTGTCGCCGCTGCCGCTCCACCACTGAGTCTTGCCCTCGGCGGGGGTGACGACCTCGGTGGTGACCGCCTTCTTGGGGAGGTCGACGACCAGCGCCTGCTTGTGCTTGGTGTTGTACTCGGCGACGCCCAGCTTGTGCCAGGAGTTGACGCCGGCCTTGGCCGTGTCGTAGTTCAGCCAGCCCAGCTGCAGCTTGTCCCAGGCGGTCATGTCGCCGGGCAGGTCACCGATCTCCTTCTTGCCGGTGCCCAGCCAGGAGCCGGACGACATCAGCGTCCAGAAGCCGGTGGAGTTCTCGCCGCCCGCGGTGTCGTAGTGGTCCGGCAGACCGAGGTCGTGGCCGTACTCGTGGGCGTAGACGCCGAGTCCGCCGTTCTCCGGCTGGACGGTGTAGTCACCGACCCAGATGCCGGTGTCGCCGATCTTCGCGCCGCCGAGCCTGTTGTTCTCGGGGCCGGTGGCGCCGGCGTCGGTGCCGAAGGCGTACCAGCGGTGGGCCCAGATCGCGTCGGTGCCCTGGGCGCCGCCGCCCGCGGACTCGTCCTCGCCGGCGTGCACGATCTGGAAGTGGTCGATGTAACCGTCGGGCTCGTTGAAGTCGCCGTCGCCGTCGAAGTCGTAGCGGTCCCACTCGTCGAAGCGCGCGACGTCGGCCTTGATCTGCGCGTCGGTCCTCCCCGCTGCCTTCTGCTGGGAGACCCAGGCGTTCAGACCGTCGCTGACGACGTTCCACACACTCGGGCAGTTGGTGTCACCGCAGGCGTTGTTGCCGTAACGGGCCTCGTTGTAGGGGACCTTGACCCAGTCGGAGACCTCGCCGTCGACCGAGTAGCGGCCCGAGGACTGCTTCTCGTAGTAGGTCTTGACCGAGTGGACGCCCTTGCCGGAACCGAAGTACAGGTCCTGGAAGTAGTCCCGGTCGTAGTCGGCGCGCCAGGCCGTGGAGTTGTCCTTCTTGCGGTCGGGCTTGGCTATCCGGTTGTGCAGCGGGCCCGGGGTGCCGCCGTAGCGGCTGTCGATCTGGTCGCCGAACTCGACCAGGATCGTGAAGATCTTGTCGGTCTTCTCGCGGCCGAGCTCGACGTACTTGGCGTCGCCCTTCTTGCTCTTGAGCTGGACGACCTTCGAGCCCTCGCGGTTCTTGACCTTGCTCTTGCCCGACAGGACCTGATTCAGGGCCTCCTGGCGCTGCGCGTCCCGCGTCTTGCTCAGCGGGCCTTCGAGGTCGTGCTCGTCGTGGTGACGATCCGCCGGGTCGTGCCGGTCCACGGTGGTGGACCGGGGAGCCGAGGCGTCGTCCGCCACCGCGTACGTCGAGGCGGTGGCGGTGGCCGCCGCGAGCGCCACGCTTATGGCGGCCGCTCTGAACGTCCAGGTTCTACTGGTCACTTGAGATCCTCCCCCGCGTTCGGGCGCGCGGCAGGCAGGGTCCCGGTCATGGAAATCCGCGCGCGCGTGATCAACGCGTGTAGTCAAGTGACGACATTTGACTAGAGGTTTAGAAGAAAAGACAGACCTTGACTTGGACAGGTCAAGTGCACTATGCGGAGGCGACGTTCGTTTTACGGACAACCAGACGGTTGCCCCACGGCCCTCCCCACCGGCCGTGCGGGCGCGTGCATATGTCCACTACGTGGACGTCATGACTCCGTGCGCCCCCTGTGCACCGCCCTTGTTGATTAGGTCACGCTTACCGCCGGTTCCGGTCGGGCACCCTGCCGGTGAGAATGTCGGACGGCGCAACGCCCGGAAGCCGGCGCAATGCCAGGCCGACACCCCCGTGGACCCCCACTTTCGAGGACATGATGGCCATGCCCCGTCCGACTGCCGCACAGCTCGCCTACGGTTCGTGCACCGTGATCTTCTCGACCCTCGCCATGCTGCTGCTGTCTCGGACGAGTTCGGGCGCGGGGATCGCGGTCATCTCCGTCGCGGCGCTCGCCCTCGGACTGCTGGTCGCCATGACGGTGCCGCTGCCCGGGAAGCGCACGGCAGCGGTGGAACAGCCCGCACCCAGGGAACCGGTACGGGCCTCGGTCCCGGCGCCGGCCCCGGAGCCGGTGCGCGAACGGGCGGCCTCCTGACCGTCCGTTGCCTGTTCTTGTACCGCTCGGCGTTCCCCACCTGCCTCAATCAGTGCTGACCACGACCGTTTTCGCTGCCTTGTCGTGCAGGCCCTGCTTGTAGGGCCGGTCGAAGAAGCTCCAGCCGCCCGAGATCGCGGTCCAGACGCAGGCGCAGCAGAAGGCGAACGGGATCCACAGCACCGCGGCCCGCATCAGCGCGTTCTGCACGGAGGGCGTCGCGCCGTTGTCCAGGTTGGCGACTCGCATGTGCAGCAGCTTCTTGCCGAGGGTCTGGCCGGTCCTCGCGGTCAGGACGGTGTCGTAGGCGATGTAGAGGACGGCGGCGACCGCCGACTGCCAGAACGACTTGCTGATCTCGATGCGGTCGCTGTCCACGTCGTACTCGTTGACGTTGAAGCCCCACGTGAGCAGCCAGACGACGACACCCACCAGGATCATGTCGATGATGCGGGCGAGCGTGCGCTTGCCGCTGTCGGCGAGCGGGGGCATGCCGGCGAGGGGGTCGGTCGGGTAGGAGCCGCCGCCGTACGGATCACCGCCGTAGGGGCCCCCGGCGCCGGGTGAGCCGCCACCGGGACCGCCCGGGCCGCCACCCTCGTACGGCGGGGGTTCGCTGCCGTAGGGCGAGCCCGTGCCCTCGCCGGGCGGCTCGCTCGGGGGGCGCTTCCTGAACGGGTCGTCGTCCGGGGGCTGCTGACCGGAGCCGGGGGGCGGTTCACTGCTCATGGCCCGAGTCGACCGCGAACTCCCGGGCTCCGCATCCGGCAGACGGCCGTCCGAGGGAGCTCAGCCCGCCACGAACGTGTGCGCGGCCTTGTCGTGCCAGCACTGGCGCCAGGGCCGGTCGAAGAGGCACCAGGCGACGCCGACGACCCCGACGACGAGGAGCCCCGGCACGCTGTAGACCAGCCAGCGGCGCAGGGCCGCGCCGAACTCGGGGGTGTCGTGGCCCTCGATGTCCCGGACGTCGAGGCCCATCAGCTTCTTGCCGAGGGTGCGGCCCCACTTGGCGGTGGGCAGCACCTCGCAGAGCACGCCGGCGAGCAGCAGGACGGCCAGGATGATGCCGAGGTAGATCGAGGTGGTGCCGTCGAGCAGCCAGACCGTGACGGTCTCGCCGGAGAGCCTGGCCGCGTCGATCTTCTCGTTGACGTGGTCGACCGCCTTGGTGCCGAGCGGTACGGCGGCCCCGGCGGTGAGCGCGGCCAGGACGACGGTGTCCAGCAGCCGGGCGGCCAGCCGTTTGCCGAGCCCGGCCGGGCGGGCCTCCGCCTGGCGCCGGGCGGCCGCCTGGAACACGTCATCGACCGGCGGCTTCCAGGGCGCGACGGGCTGCTCGTCACCGCCGCCGGCTCCGGCGAGCCGGTGCACCTGCTGCGCCCAGGAGGTCTGACCGCCGCCGGGGCCCGCGCCGAGGGGAGTGCCGGAGGAGGCGGCGGCGCCGGGCTGGGCGCTGCCGGGCCCGCCGGACTGCGGAGGGACGGTGGGGGCCGCCTGGGGCCCGGACAGCGCCGTCGGTGCGGCCCCGGCGGCCTGCGCGGCGACGCCCCCGGCCCCTGCGTGGGCGGCGGAGGCCCGGGCGGCGGCCGCCTTGCCGGCGCCGAAGCCGGGCCCTGCGGAGCCGCTCCCGGAGTCGGCCGGCCCGGCCTGCGCCCCGAACGCGGGTCCGGACGGGCTCCCGCCGAAACCGGACGCCGCCGCACCACTGCCCGAGCCGGCCGGCCCGAAGCCGGAGCCCGCCGCCCCGCCCTGCGCAGCGGATCCGGCCCCCGCCGGACCACGGTCCGGACCGCCCTGTCCCCCGGCGGGTTTCGAGCCGCCGCCGGCCTGGCCCGTGCGCGGGGCCACCGCGCGGAACGTCATCGTGCCGTCGTCGGGGGCGTCGGTGGAGGCTCCTCCCCCGGGCTGCCCCGTGGGACGGCGGAACACGAACGTGCCTCCCCCCGCCGCGGCGTTCACCTCCTGGTCGGCCGGAGGGGTGTTCGCCGTGCCGTCGGTGCGGGCGGGGTCCCCGTCGGAACGCCGGCCGGCGTGCGCCACCCTCGGGTCGCCGCTCGGCGCGCCCTGCGGGGTCGCGCCCTGCGCTCCCTGCGGCGCGCCCCACGAGACGCGGCGGTCCTGGTCGCCGCCGAAGCCGGACTGCCGGGAGCGGTCGGCACCCCAGGCGGAGGCCGGTTCGGGACGGCTGCCGTGCTGGGCGTCGGCGGGGGACGGCTCCCCGACCGGGTCCTCGTCGAAGAAGTGCGGGCCGGTCTCCTCGACCGAGGCGGGCTGCGCCGCCCCCGCTCCGGGCGGCGGCGCGAGCGACTCGCCCTCCTTGGGCGCCGGACGGCTGGTGCCGGGCACCCAGGAGGCACCGTTCCAGTACCGGACATATCCAGGAATGGACGGGTCCGGGTAATACCCTTCGCGGGGCCTGTCGTCACCGGGGGCCGGGGTTGGGGCGCTCATGTCCGTCGTCCCGTATCTGCTCGGGGGCCAAATGGGGCTCCACATCTATCAGACGTGCGCAAGCCCCACCGCCGCTCCCACGGGACCCGCCCCTTTCGAGCACCGATGTGCTACGCACCGCGCCGCTCCGGCGGCTCCCCGTGCGAAAAAACTTCCGGCAAGGCGCGTAATGCCGCGGCCCCTGCCCGCTCTCTCCTCCTGACCGGCCCTCGCGGGCAGCCGTCAGGAGAAGGGAACACCGCCATGCACACCGTGGTGGAGCGGGAACTGGAGCTGAATCTCGTCCTGTCGCCGGAGCGCAGGATCCCGGTGCCGGCCCGGCTCGGGTATCTGACCGACGACCCCTACGCCGTCCACGTCACCTTCCACATCGACACCGGGCATCCCGTGTACTGGACGTTCGCCCGGGAACTGCTGGTGGAGGGCGTGTTCCGGCCGTGCGGGCAGGGGGACGTGCGGGTGTGGCCGACGAAGACCGAGGGGCGCAGCGTCGTGCTGATGGCGCTGAGTTCACCCGACGGGGAGGCCCTGTTGGAGGCCCCGGCGGCGGCGGTGTCGGCCTGGCTGGAGCGCACGTTGCGGGTGGTCCCGCCGGGGACGGAGGGTGAACAGCTGGGGCTGGACGACGAGCTGGCCCAGTTGCTCGCCCAGTGAGACCGGTGCAGCCGGCGGGCGGCGTCCGTCAGAAGAGCTTGCCCGGGTTCAGGATGTTCAGCGGGTCGAAGGCCTGTTTGACGGCCCGCTGCATCTCCATGCCCACGGGGCCGATCTCGCGGGCCAGCCACTCCTTCTTCAGGACTCCGACGCCGTGTTCGCCGGTGATGGTGCCGCCGAGCTCCAGGCCGAGGGCCATGATCTCGTCGAAGGACTCGCGGGCGCGCCGGGACTCGTCGGGGTCCGCCGGGTCGAAGCAGACCGTCGGGTGGGTGTTGCCGTCACCCGCGTGGGCGACGACACCGATGGTGAGCTGGTACTTCTCAGCGATCCGGTCGACCCCGTCGAGCATCTCGGCGAGCCGGGAGCGCGGCACGCACACGTCGTCGATCATCGTCACGCCCTTGACCGCCTCCAGCGCGGTGAGCGACAACCGCCGCGCCTGGAGCAGCAGTTCGGACTCGGCCAGGTCGTCGGCGGGGACGACCCGGGTGGCGCCGGCCGCCTCGCACAGGGCGCCGACGGCGGTGAGGTCGGCGGCCGGGGCGGGGGTGTCGAACGCGGCCAGGAGCAGGGCCTCGGTGCTCTCGGGGAGTCCCATCTGCGCCATGTCGTTGACGGCCTTGACCGTCGTACGGTCCATGAGTTCGAGGAGTGACGGGACGTGGCCGCCCTCCATGATCCGGCACACGGCGTCGCAGGCCTCGGCGGCCGAGGCGAACTCGGCGGCCAGCACCAGCTGCTCGGGCGGCTTGGGGCGCAGCCCGAGGACGGCCCGTACGACGATGCCGAGCGAGCCCTCGGAGCCGACGAACAGCCGGGTGAGGTCGTAGCCGGCGACGCCCTTGGCGGTGCGGCGGCCGGTGGACATCAGGCGGCCGTCGGCGAGGACGACGTCGAGACCGAGGACGTACTCGGCGGTCACCCCGTACTTCACGCAGCACAGGCCGCCGGAGGCGGTGCCGATGTTGCCGCCGATGGTGCACATCTCCCAGCTGGAGGGGTCCGGCGGGTAGTACAGGCCGTGTTCGCCGACGGCCCGGGACAGGGCGGCGTTGATGACGCCCGGTTCGGCGACGGCGATGCGGTCGACCGGGTTGATCTCCAGGATCCGGTCCATCTTCGTCAGGGACAGCACGATGCAGCCGTCGGAGGCGTTGGCGGCGCCGGACAGGCCGGTGCGGGCGCCCTGCGGGACGACGGGGACGCGCAGGGCGGTGGCGGTGCGCATCACGTGCTGGACCTGTTCGGTCGTGCGGGGCAGCACGACCACGGCCGGGGTGCCGGCCGGGCAGAAGCTCGCCATGTCGTTGGCGTAGGACGCCGTGACGTCGGGATCGGTGAGGACCGCTTCGGCGGGGAGGCCGTTGAGCAGCAGGTCCACGAGGTTGCCGGTCGCTGCGGTGTCCTCGGAGCGGGGCGCTTCGATACGGCTCATGATCACAGGTTCGCACCCGGGGCCATCGGTGTGAACCCCGTCGGCTGCACCCTTCACCTGCCCGGGTGTGGTCGTCGTGCTGACGCACAGTGAGCGCCATGGAGAACCAGCAGGAGGGTCCGGTACGGCGGGAGAGCGGTTCGAAGCGCCGCGTGCGCAGCCGACCGGTGCTGCTCGCGTCCGTCGCGGGGTGTGCCGTGCTGGGCGGGGTGCTGGTGCTGCTGCCGAGGGAGCCGCCCGCCGCGCCCGTTCCGCCGTCGCCGGGGGCGCTGGCCCTGGCGGCGGTCGGCAGCGGGGTGCCGGCCTCGCTGCCCGGCCTGGCGGAGCTGGTCGACGAGCGGGAGAAGGCCGTACGGACGCGGCCCGGGGACGCGACGTCCTGGGCGGTGCTCGGGGCGGCCTATACGGAGCGGGGGCGGCGCCTCGCCGACCCGGCGTACTACCCGCGGGCGGAGAAGGCGCTGCGGATGTCGCTGAAGGTGCGGCCGCAGCGCAACACCCGGGCCCTGGCGGGGCTTGCCGCGCTGTCGAACGCCCGCCGGGACTTCCGCGCCGCGCGCCGGTGGGGCGAGGCCGCGCTGAAGCTGGAGCCGCGGCGGTGGACGACGTATCCGCTGCTCATCGACGCCTACACCGGGCTCGGCGAGCACAAGGCGGCCAAGCGGACGCTGGACCGGCTGACGGAACTGCGCTCCGGCCCGGCCGTGCTCGCGCGGGCCGCGGCCGTGTACCGGGACCGGGGCTGGCGGGAGGACGCCGCGGCCGCGCTGGCGGACGCGGCGGCGGGCGCGCGGGCGCCGGCCGAGCGGGCCGCCTACCTGGAGCGGGCCGGGCAACTGGCTTGGGAACGCGGGGACTTCGATGTCGCGCTGCGGCACTTCCGGGAGGCGGTCCGCCTCGACCCCGACCAGCGTGCCGCGCAGGCCGGGCAGGGCCGGGTCCTGGCGGCCCTCGGGCGGACGACGGAGGCCCTGCACGCCTACCGGGCTGCCCTCGCGAAACAGCCCTGCCCGCGGTACGCCCTGGAGCTGGGCGAGTTGTACGAGTCGCTGGGCATGCCGGAGGCGGCCCGGGTGCAGTACGGCCTGCTGCGGGAACGGGTGCGGCGCGCCGCCGCGGGCGGGGCCGACGAAGAGCTGGTGCTGGGGCGGTTCGAGGCCGACCACGGCGATCCGACGGCGGCGGTACGGCGGCTACGGGCGCAGTGGAAGCGCCAGCCCGGGACGGATGTCGCCGACGCGCTGGGGTGGGCGCTGTACCGGGCCGGGGAGCCCGGGGAGGCCTTGCGGTTCGCGCTGCGGGCGACGCACCCCGAACGCGGGGGCGGGGTGCGTGACGCGCTGTCCATGTACCACCTGGGCGCGATCGAACGGGAGCTGGAGCGCTACGGCGCCGCCCGCCGGCACCTCGCGGAGGCACTGCGGATCAACCCGCACTTCTCTCCTCTGCACGCGCAGGCGGCCCGGGAGGCGTCGCAGGCCCTGGGAGAGCCACCGGACGTGGAGGTTCCGGAGATGGACGGGCACTGAGCTCGTGCGGGTGCCCCGTGGCACCCGCACGGGCTCGGTGGGGCGATCGGGTCACAGGTTGCCGCGGCGGGCCTGCTCGCGCTCGATCGCCTCGAACAGGGCCTTGAAGTTGCCCTTGCCGAAGCCCATCGAGCCGTGGCGCTCGATGATCTCGAAGAAGACGGTCGGACGGTCCTGGACCGGCTTGGTGAAGATCTGCAGCAGGTAGCCGTCCTCGTCGCGGTCGGCGAGGATCTTCAGTTCGCGCAGGGTGTCGATGGGGACGCGGGTCTCGCCGACCCACTCCCCCAGCGTGTCGTAGTAGGAGTCCGGCGTGTTGAGGAACTCGACGCCGGCCGCCCGCATCGTACGGACCGTCTGCACGATGTCGTTGGTGTTGAGCGCGATGTGCTGCACGCCCGCGCCGCCGTAGAACTCCAGGTACTCGTCGATCTGGGACTTCTTCTTGGCGATGGCCGGCTCGTTGATCGGGAACTTGACCTTGAGCGTGCCGTCGGCGACGACCTTCGACATCAGCGCGCTGTACTCGGTGGCGATGTCGTCGCCCACGAACTCCTTCATGTTCGTGAAGCCCATCACCTTGTTGTAGAAGGCGACCCACTCGTTCATGCGGCCGAGCTCGACGTTGCCGACGCAGTGGTCGATCGCCTGGAAGGTGCGCTGGGCGGGCGGCTCGACCATCGGCCGGGCCGCGACGAAGCCGGGCAGGTAGGGGCCGTCGTAGCCGGAGCGCTCGACCAGGGTGTGGCGGGTCTCGCCGTAGGTGGCGATGGCGGCCAGGACGACCGTGCCGTGCTCGTCCTTGCGCTCGTACGGCTCGGCGACCGAGCGGGCGCCGTGCTCCAGGGCGTAGGCATAGGCGGCGCGCGCGTCCGGGACCTCGATGGCGAGGTCGACGACACCGTCGCCGTGCTCGGCCACGTGCTGCGCGAGGAAGTGGCCCCAGTCGGTGGTGGGCTTGATGACCGAGGTGAGGACGAAGCGGGCCGAGCCGTTCTCCAGGACGTACGCAGCGGTCTCGCGGTTGCCGTTCTCCGGTCCGGAGTACGCGACCAGCTTCATTCCGAAGGCGGTGGAGTAGTAGTGCGCCGCCTGCTTGGCGTTGCCCACGGCGAAGACGACCGCGTCCATTCCCTTGACCGGGAAGGGGTCGGCCTGCCGGGCGGTGTCGGGAGTGTGGTGTGTGGTCTGCGTCATAGCCGCAGGGTCTCCCCACTCGGCAAGGTGCGCAATAGTTTGCGTTTCGGCTGGGCAATCTGTTCAGTAATACGGCCGATGCGACGGCCCTTCTGTACAGGATGACCATGCCGGGAGGCTGCTGTGGCGATCGATCATCTGGACGGCCGGATCATCCTGCTGCTGGCGCGGGAGCCGCGGATCGGGGTGCTGGAGATGTCCCGGCGGCTGGGGGTGGCCCGAGGCACCGCGCAGGCGCGGCTGGACCGGCTTCAGTCGAACGGAGTCATCCGCGGATTTGGTCCGGAGGTGGATCCGGCCGCGCTCGGCTACCCCGTCACGGCGTTCGCCACGCTGCAGATCCGGCAGGGTCAAGGCGCCGACGTACGGGCCCACTTGGCGACCGTGCCGGAGGTGCTGGAGCTGCACACGACCACCGGCACCGGGGACATGCTGTGCCGTCTCGTGGCCCGCTCCAACGCCGATCTCCAGCGTGTGATCGACCGGGTCGTCGGTTTTGATGGCATCGTCCGGGCCTCCACGGCGATCGTCATGGAGAACCCCGTTCCGCTGCGGATCATCCCGCTCGTGGAGCAGGCCGCGGAGGAGACCTGACGTCTGGGGTGAGCGCGTGTGAACTTCTGGGAGTACCTGGTCAGCCGGCACCAGCAGCTGCTCGCGGACGCCTACCAGCACGCGAGCGCCGTCTTCCAGTGCATGGTTGTGGCGACCCTGCTCGGGGTGCTGATCGGCGTCGCCACCTACCGCAGCGAGTGGGCCGGGAACCTCGCGACCACGACCACCGCCACCATCCTGACCGTGCCGGCGCTCGCCCTGATCGGTCTGCTCATCCCCATCGTGGGCCTCGGCGTGCCGCCCACCGTGATCGCGCTGACGCTGTACGGGCTGCTGCCGGTCGTGCGCAACGCGATCGTCGGACTGCGCGGGGTCGACCCGACGCTGGTGGACGCGGCCACGGGCATCGGGATGTCCCGGCCGGCCCGGCTGCTGCGGGTCGAGCTGCCGCTGGCCTGGCCGCCGATCCTGACCGGGATCCGCGTCTCCACCCAGATGCTGATGGGCATCGCGGCCATCGCCGCGTACGCCTCCGGCCCCGGTCTCGGCAACGTCATCTTCCGCGGCCTCGCCTCCCTGGGCAGCGCCAACGCGCTCAACCAGGTCCTCGCGGGCACGCTCGGCATCATCGTCCTGGCGCTGCTGTTCGACGCCGCGTACGTCCTGATCGGACGGCTGACCATTCCCAGGGGGATTCGTGCCTGAGACCGGCGACCACGGCGCCTCCATCGAGCTGGAGAGCCTGACCAAGCGCTACCCCGGCAGTGCGCAGCCGGCCGTGGACAACGTGAGCATGGAGATCAAGGCGGGCGAGGTCGTCGTCTTCGTCGGCCCGTCGGGCTGCGGGAAGTCGACCACGCTCAAGATGATCAACCGGCTGATCGAGCCGACCGGCGGCCGCATCCGCATCGGCGGCGAGGACGTCACCGACATGGACCCGGTCAAGCTGCGCCGCAAGGTCGGCTACGCCATCCAGTCCGCCGGGCTCTTCCCGCACATGACGGTCGCGCAGAACATCGGGATCGTCCCGAAGATGATCGGCTGGCCGAAGACCCGGATCAAGGAGCGGACGGAGGAACTGCTCGACCTCGTCGGCCTCGACCCCGCGGAGTTCCTCGGCCGCTACCCGCGCCAGCTCTCCGGCGGGCAGCAGCAGCGCGTGGGCGTGGCCCGGGCGCTGGCCGCCGATCCCCCGGTGCTGCTGATGGACGAGCCGTTCGGGGCGGTGGACCCGATCACCCGGGACCACCTCCAGGACGAGCTGATCCGGCTGCAGCACGAGCTGCACAAGACGATCGTCTTCGTCACCCACGACTTCGACGAGGCGATCAAGATCGGCGACCGGATCGCGGTGCTGCGCGAGCGGTCGCACATCGCGCAGTTCGACAGCCCCGAGGCGATCCTGACCAACCCGGCCGACGACTTCGTGTCCGGCTTCGTGGGCGCCGGTGCGGCGCTGAAGCGGCTGAACCTGACCCGCGTACGGGACGTGGAGATCACCGACTATCCGACGGTCATGGTCGACGACCCCCTGCAGCAGATCTTCAACCGGCTGCGGGCGAGCGGCACCAGCGAGATCCTGCTGCTCGACCGGCGCGGCCGCCCCTACAAGTGGCTGCGGCGCGGCGACCTGATGCGGGCCCGGGGCTCACTGGCCCGGGCCGGAACCCTGGTGCACGACACGGTCACCCGGGACGCCACCCTGCGGGACGCGCTGGAGGCGGTGCTCACCGACAACGCCGGGCGGGTGGCGGTGACCGGGCGGCGCGGGGAGTACACGGGCGTCGTCGACATGGAGACGCTCATGAACTCCGTGCACGAGATGCTGGAGGCCGACCGGCTCGACGCGATGGAGCACCAGCACGAGCTGGAGTCGCTGCGGGCCGCGCAGACGCACGCGGAGCAGGAGGGGGCCACAGGCCCGGCGGGCGTGAGCGGCCCGGGAGGGGAACGGTGACGGCCACGGAGGTCGAGGAGACCTCCGAGCCTCTAGACGAGGCGCCCCCACCGGAGCGCCCGCCCGCCCGTCTGACCTGGCAGAAGCTGACGCTCCTGCCGGTCACCCTGATCGCCGTACTGCTCGCCACCTGGCTCTGGTTCCAGCAGGCCGACCTGGACGCGCTCACCCGCAACGCCCTGTCGGGCGGCCAGGTGACCAAGGCGCTGTGGCAGCACATCCAGCTGACCGTGATCTCCACGTTCTTCGTGCTGATCATCGCGATCCCGCTGGGCATCCTGCTGACCCGCGGGGTGATGAGCAGGGCCGCCCCGGTGGCCATGGCGTTCGCCAACATGGGCCAGGCGACCCCGGCGATCGGACTGCTGGCCCTCCTGGTGATCTGGCTGGGCATCGGCCGCAGGGCCGCCCTGATCGGCATCATCATCTACGCCATCCTGCCCGTGCTCGCCAACACGATCGCCGGCCTGAAGGCGAACGACCCGACCCTGCTGGAGGCGGCCCGCGGCATCGGCATGTCCCCGATGGGGGTGCTGACCCGGGTGGAACTCCCCCTCGCGGTCCCGCTGATCCTGGCGGGCGTGCGCACGGCCCTCGTCCTGAACGTCGGTACGGCGACCCTGGCGGTCTTCGGCGGGGGCGGCGGTCTCGGCGTGCTGATCACGACCGGCATCACCAACCAGCGGATGCCGGTGCTGGTGCTGGGGTCGATCCTCACGGTGGTGCTGGCGCTGCTGGTCGACTGGCTGGCGTCGATCGCCGAACTGATGCTGCGGCCGCGGGGGTTGCAGCCATGAGGCGGCGTACGTGCCTGCCGGCGGCGGGCCTGCTGTTGGCGGCGGCCGGCTGCGGCCTGACCAGCGGCTCCCCCCTGACCGATGACGTGAAGCCGGGCTCGATCGGCCGGGGTGAGCCGCTGAAGGGCGCGCATCTGACGGTGACGTCGAAGTCGTTCACCGAGCAGCTGATCCTCGGCGCGATCATGGGCATCGCGTTCGAGGCGGCCGGCGCGGACGTGATCGACCGCACCGGCATCCAGGGTTCCATCGGCAGCCGGGAGGCGGTCCGCAAGGGCGACGCGGACGCCGGGTACGAGTACACGGGCACGGCCTGGATCACGTACCTCGGGCACAGCGAGCCGATCACCGATCCGCAGCAGCAGTGGGAGGCGGTGAAGAAGGAGGACGCGAAGAACGGGCTGGCCTGGCTGCCGCCGTCGGCACTCGACAACACGTACGCGCTGGCGATGAACCAGGAGAACGCGAAGAAGTACGGCACGAAGACCATGTCGGACGTGGCGAAGCTGGCGAAGACCGACCCGGGGGCCGTGAAGCTGTGCGTGGAGGTCGAGTTCGCGAACCGGGCGGACGGGTTGCCGGGCATGCAGAAGGCCTACGGCATGAACGTCCCGGCGCGGAACATCACGCAGATGGACACCGGGATCATCTACACGCAGACCGCGCAGGGCAACTGCACGTACGGGGAGGTGTTCACCACCGACGGGCGCATCAAGTCCATGAACCTGGCGGTGATGGAAGACGACAGGAAGTTCTTCCCCAACTACAACGCCGCGCCGATGATCAACGCGAAGACGTTGAAGGAGTGGCCGGAGATCGCGGAGGTCCTGAACCCGGTGACGGCGAAGCTGAACAACTCCGTGGCGCAGACGCTGAACGCGAAGGTGGATGTGGAGGGGGAGGATCCGCACCAGGTGGCGCTGGACTGGCTGGTGGAGGAGGGGTTCGTCAGGGAGGGGTAGCCACGGCCAAGTTACAAAGAATCCCTTGCAAGGGTTTCTTTGCAAGGAGAGCTTTGCACCGTGACCGAACCCCAGAACCCACAAGTACGGCAGCTCGATGCCCGATCCCTGCGCGGACTCGCGCACCCCCTGCGGATGCAGTTGCTGGACGCCCTGCGCTTCGGCGGCCCGGCCACCGCCTCGCAATTGGCCGCGAAGCTGAGCGAGTCCAGCGGGGCCACGAGCTACCACCTGCGCCAACTCGCGGAGTACGGCTTCGTCGAGGACGCTCCCGAGCGGGGCAAGGGGCGCGAGCGGTGGTGGAAGGCGGCCTACCGCGGCCTGCGTTTCGACACCGACCTGCTCGACAACTCGGACCCGGCGGTACGCGGCGCTGCGGACATGTACCTCCACGAGGTCGCCACCACACAGACCCGGGATCTGTCGACGTGGCTGGGCAACCGCGGCTCATGGACCGAGGAGTGGCGCCACGTCGGAGACATGAGCAGCGCGACCCTGCGACTGACGCCCGAACTGACGCAGGAGCTCGTCGAGAAGATGCACGCGCTGATCGAGACCTACCGCGACCGCGCGGCGGCCGAGGACACCCCCGGCGCCGAGCAGGTCCGCCTCCACACCCACGCCTTCCCGATCAGGACGGACTGAGATGCACCCCGACATCCACCTCGCCCTGCACCACGCCCGCGCCGCCGAACTCCGTGCCGAGGTCGACGCCCATCCCGCCACCGGGCGCCGACGAGACCTCCGTACGCTCGTCGGCTGGACCCTCGTGGAGGTCGGTTTAAGGCTCGCCACCCGGCCGGGGAGGGCAGCCCCCGCCCACTAGTAGTGCTTGGTCAGGTCGGTTGTGGTGGTGCGTGTCTTCTTGGCTCGGTGT
>NZ_JBHVCP010000005.1:227181-234759 GCF_042803315.1 Streptomyces sp. NPDC057424 | reverse complement strand
GCCCGCGCGGGCAAGCAGGGGGCGTCCCCGTTCGCTGAAGGGTCAGCCGGTCGGCGGGCGTGAGGGTCTGCCCGCAGGCAGCCGGAAACCGGCCCGGAAGGGCCGGCCGGAGCCGGCCCGGAAAGGCGGTCCGCAGGCAGCCGGAGCCGGCCCAGAGGGGCCGAAGGGGTCAGCCGGCCAGCAGCTTCTTCACCGCGGCGGCGACGCGGCCGCCCTCGGCCTGCCCGGCCACCTTCGGGTTCACGATCTTCATGACCGCACCCATGGCCCGCGGCCCCTCGGCACCGGCCGCCTTCGCCTCCTCGACAGCCTGGGCGACGATCTGCTGGAGCTGCTCGTCCGACAGTTGCTGCGGCAGGTACGTGGCGAGGACCTCGCCCTCCGCCTTCTCCCGCTCGGCCTGCTCGGCACGGCCACCCTGCGCGAAGGCGTCGGCCGCCTCACGCCGCTTCTTCGCCTCCCGGGTGATCACCTTCTGCACCTCGTCGTCGGAGAGCTCGCGCTTCTCCTTGCCCGCGACCTCCTCCTTGGTGATCGCGGCGAGTGTCAGCCGGAGCGTCGAGGAGCGCAGCTCGTCGCGCTCCTTGATCGCAACGTTGAGGTCATCCTGCAGCTTCGACTTGAGCGTGGTCATGGGGTCGATTGTCGCAGGTGCGGGAGGAAGAGCGCCCCTCGATTTAGGGTGCCGCGGCCGAAGGGCCGGTGCGGTCAGGGGATTTCGGGAACCGCCCGGGCACGGTCGACGGCCGGGGTCTGACACGATGGTCGTATGCGCGCGCGATATGGAGTACCCCTGGGAATCGCGGCGGCGGGCGCCGCCGGTCTGTTGTACTCGGTGGGCTTCGAGGCCCGCTCCTTCCGCCTCCGCCGGGTCACCGTCCCGGTCCTGCCCCCGGGAATGCGCCCCCTGCGTGTACTGCAGGTGTCGGACATCCACATGGTCGGGGGCCAGCGCAAGAAGCAGCGCTGGCTGCGGTCCCTGGCGGGCCTGCGCCCCGACTTCGTGATCAACACGGGCGACAACCTCTCCGACCCGGAAGGCGTCCCGGAGGTCCTGGACGCGCTCGGCCCCCTGATGGAGTTCCCGGGCGCGTACGTCTTCGGCTCCAACGACTACTACGGCCCCAAGCTGCGCAACCCCGCCCGCTACCTGATGGAGAAGGCCCAGGGCCGCCACGGGCTCAACGGCAACGCGCCGGCCGAGGGCGTGGTGCACAACCCCTGGGAGGACCTGCGGGACGGCTTCGACGCGGCGGGCTGGCTGAACCTGACCAACTCGCGCGGCGAGCTCAAGCTCGAGGGCGGCTCGGTGGAGCTCACGGGCCTGGACGACCCGCACATCAAGCGGGACCGTTACGCGCAGGTGGCGGGCGGCCCCTCCGAGGCGGCGGACTTCTCCATGGGTGTCGTGCACGCCCCGTACCTGCGCACCCTGGACGCCTTCACGGCCGACGCCTACCCCCTGATCCTGGCCGGCCACACCCACGGTGGCCAGCTGTGCATCCCCTTCTACGGCGCCCTGGTCACCAACTGCGACCTGGACACGGACCGGGTGAAGGGCCTGTCCACGCACACGGCGGAGGGCAATACGTCGTACCTCCACGTGTCGGCGGGCTGTGGCACGAACCGCTACACACCGGTACGGTTCGCCTGCCCGCCGGAGGCTACGCTGCTGACCTTGGTGGGACGCGAGGCGCAGGGGCGGTAGCGGCGGCCGGAGGCGCGCAGGCAAGCGCCGGGGCGGGCCTGGGGGCGATAACCCACACAGCCCCACCCATATCGCCCCCAATGTCCGTTTCTGCCAGCGTGGAGGCATGACCGCCCCGATACCCCGGGACATCCCGGACCTCCCCGCGATCCCGTCCCCGCCGGCGCTGAAGCCCTCCCCGGTGCCCGCCACGGCCGTCGTCACCCCGGTCCGCCGCCCCGCGGCCGCGGCCTTCCGCCTGCTCGTCGCCCTCGCGGCGGCCGCGGGGGTGACGCTCGAACTGCTCCTCGGCGACCCGTCCCGGGTCCTGAGCTACTTCGTGATCCAGAGCAACGTGCTGCTGGCGCTGGTCATGACCCTCTCGGCCCGCCGCGCGTGGACGGCCAGCCGCCCGCTGCCCGGTGCCGTGCTGGGCGCGACGCTGCTCTACGTCGTCATCGCGGCCCTGGTGCACCACCTGCTCCTGGCGAACGAGGCGAGCCCGTTCTCCCTCACGGGCGAGGCCGCCACCCCGACGGGCTGGCAGACCCTCTCCCACTCGGTGCTGCACACAGCGACCCCGATCGTGGCGGTACTGGACTGGCTCCTGCTCACGTCCCCCGGCCGCCTGCACCTCCGCCAGGCCAGCACCTGGCTCCTCTACCCCCTCGCCTACCTGGCCTTCTGCCTCACCCGAGGCGAGCTGCTGCTCCCGGGCACCCCCGACCGCTACCTCTACCCGTTCCTGGACGTCGGCCAGGACGGCTTCAAGCGCGTCCTCGGCAACGCCCTCCTCCTGGGCCTCTCCTTCTACGCCCTGGCCGTGCTCCTCGTGGCCCTTGACCACGCCCGCCCGAACCCCATCCGCCACCGCGGCAAAACCGGATTTCGCCTCTAGCCACCGGTGGGCTAAAGTAAACGTCGTCGCCGCGACAGCAGCGACATCGGGGTGTAGCGCAGCTTGGCAGCGCGCTTCGTTCGGGACGAAGAGGTCGTGGGTTCAAATCCCGCCACCCCGACAGAGAAATACCAGGTCAGGGGCTTGATCCGCTTAGCGGGTCGGGCCCCTGAGTGGTTCGGGGGGCCATTCTGGGAGCCATTTGGGAGCCGAGTTCGAGTAGCGGCTCCCCGGGGCTCCCGACTTCCACTCTCCGGTCGTCGCGTGCAGCGGCTGTTCGTCGAGGGTGGTTGCCGAGTGTCTGCTGAATCCGGCCGCCCAAGACGGTAGTCATGGGCGCCAGGCCACAGGCCCGCCCCAGCACCTGAGCAGCACGCCGCCCGAGATCGCCCGCAGCCGAACCCGGTCGGCGGCATCGCCTGGTCGGCTGCCGGGGCGCCGATCTGGTGGCGCAGGGCAGGGTCGGTGCCCACACCTGCATCAGGTGCCTGGCCTGTTCCACACTCGGCGACGCCCTGCGCCTCGTGCGCGAGGACTCGTTCGCCCTTTGATGGGCTGGCGCCACGATCGCAGCCAAGGTCTTCATCTGGCGCAGCGTGTGCCGCTCACTTCACCTGCTCGGGCGGACCTCTCGCTCATCCACTGCACCGGCTGGTCGATGCCCGCAGCGGCGGGACTGCGCCGTGACACCGACCCCACCGCCATGGCGACCAGGCCCGAAGCCGCTGCTCGGCTGATCGACTGTGCTGCCGTCCCCGGGAGCCGGTCATGATCCGAGGATCGTGCGCTTCTGCTCCTCGAACTCGGCCTCCGTGAGCACGCCTTGGTCCTTGAGCTCGCCGAGCTGCTTCAGCTGTTCGATCTTGCTGGGCATGTCGGAGGCCGCCGGAGCCGGAGGCGGTTCGGCCTGGGACGCCTGTTGTACCGGGGGCGCCTCGTATGCCTGCTGCGCCGCCCATCGCCCCTGCTGTCGGCGTGTCACACGGTTCGATACGGCAGTCGCCGTTCCGGCGACGACGGCGGTGCGCGCGACCCCACGGATGAGACCTGGCATGGCTGTGTCCCTTCTGCCGGATGAGCTGTGCCTAGTGAGCGGCCTCGGTCGCGTCGAGGGCGGCGACGAGGTCGGGCACCGGGATCCGCCCGGAGGCGACCATCCGGGCCCCGCTGCGGCGCAGGGCGGCGGCGAAGGGTGCGGCCCACAGGTTCTCGTAGACCAGGATGCCGGCGGAACTGCCGGGCTCCAGCGCGGTGGCCGCCTCCTCGATGTCGTCCTGACCCAGGAGTCCTGACGACACGCCCTCGAAGACGGCCAAGTCGAGTTCGCCGTCCCCGGTGAGGTCCGCGATGGAGGCCATCCACACCCTGTGGACACCGCACTCCTGACCCAGGCCGAGCGCACCCTGGACGCAGTCGGCGCCACAGTCCGCCACATCGCGGCAGCCTCGAATGAGGCCGTCTCCAAGAAGGCGGCCCGGTGATCGCGAAGATCAGCAATGGCAGGGAGACCGCGGGCCTGATCCGGTACTTGTTCGACACGAAGAAGGCCAAGGACCACACCGACCCGCACCTGGTCGCCTCTTGGGACGGCTTCGCCCCCGACCCCGGCCGTTCCGAGGACGCCGACGCCACCAGGAGGCTCCTCGTGGCCGACCTGGATCTGCATGTCAAGCAAGCCAGGCGACTGGGCCGCGCCCCCGAGAAGCACGTGTGGCACTGCTCCATCCGCGCTGCCGAGACCGACCGCCACCTCAGCGACGACGAATGGGCCGACATCACCCGCCGCGTCGTCGCCGCCACCGGCATCGCACCCGACGGCGACCCGGACGGCTGCCGCTGGGTCGCCGTCCGCCACGCGCCCGACCACATCCACATCGCCGCCACCAAAGTCCGGGCGGACCTGCGCACCGCCCGCCACTGGAACGACTACCTCACCGCCGACCGCGAACTCGCCGCCATCGAGAAGGAATACGGCCTGCTCCAAGTGGTCCGCGGTGACCGCACAGCCGCCAAGCGGCCCAGCCGCGCCGAGCAGGAGAAGGCCCGCCGCGCCGGTCAGGACAAGACCGCCCCCGAGCGACTCCGCGCCACCGTCCGCACCGCCGTGGCCTCAGCCTCCAGCATCGAGGAGTTCGTGCACCTGCTCCGCCACATCGACGACATCCTCGTCGAGATCGTGCGCTTCCCCTCCGGCGACATACGCGGCTACAAGGTCGCACTCGCAGACGACGCAGGCGGCCCCATCTGGTACTCCGGCTCCAAACTCGCTCCGGACCTGTCCTTCCCCAAGATCCAAGAACGCCTGGCGAACATCGAACCGCAGCCCGCCGACCAGCCGGGCCGACGCAGGCCCAACCCCTGGCACCAGGCCACCGCCGCCACCGAGCGCATCCCCCACCACCTCGACCAGGGCGACGACGAAGCCGGCCAGGCCCACCTCGCTGTCTTCGGCGAGGCACTCGACGCCCTTCCCCTTCTCGCACCCCAGCATCTGCGCCCCCAGCTCCGTGAGGCGGCGTCCGCGTTCGAGCGCGCCACCCCCTCCCGCATCCGGGCCGAACACCATCACGCCCGAGCACTGCGGGGCGCCGTACGCGCCATGCTCCGCGAGCCCGCTCCCAAGGACGGCGCCGCCCTGGCAATGTTCTTCGACGCCGCGATCCTCGTCGTCATCGCCGCCGCCCGATGGCACCAGCTCCGCCACCACGACCAGCAGGTCGGCGCCGCCCAGCAGACCCTGCTCCACCTCCAGGCCGCCTACGAGCAGGCCGCAGCCGCACCCCTGGCCGCCCTCGCCCAGCACCGGCCGCCCCAGCAGTCCGTGGACCGACACATCCACCAGATACGCCGGGCCGTGCCCGATCACATGGAGCAAGTCATCGAAGACCCCGCCTTCGACGCTCTCACCGCTGCCCTCGCCGAAGCCGCAGGCCACGACCCGGAGCAGCTCCTCCAGCAGGCCGCCGACCAACGGGCCCTGGACGACGCCCGCCGCCCCGCACGAGTACTGACCTGGCGCGTCGAGCGCCTCAGCGCACGGCCGGCACCCAGCGCACAAGCCCGCGCAGCACAGGCCCACAGCCCAGCCTGGGCCGACAGCGCAGCACAGCGCCCCAACCCCCCGGCCCGCGAAGCAGCCGCCGCCCCGGCGCCGCAAGCGCGGCCTGGCAGTTGATGTTCTCGGTCTGGTGATCGCGGTGGTGGTGCTGGCCGCGTCCGCGCACGACAACGCCGTCGGCATCGCCTTGCTGGACAAGGTCGCGGCCGACACCGACACGGTGCAGAAAGCCCTGGTCGACCAGGGGTTCAAGACCACCGTCATCGACCATGGCAAGAAGGTCGGCATCGACGTCGAAGTCGTCGAGCGCAACCCGACGACCAGCGGGTTCGTCCCCCAGCCCAAGAGGTGGGTGGTGGAACAAGTGAACGGGATCATGATGCTGCACCGCAGACTGGTCCGCGACTACGAACACCGGCCCGCCTCCGCCGAGTCAAGGGTGTACTGGGCCATAAGCGACCGGATGGCCCGGATACTCACCGCGACCTCCACCCCCACCTGGCGCGGCGCATGAACAACGACGAGCTCACCCTGGGGGCGGTCCTCGCCCGCCTGGAGGAGCAAGAGCGTGAGATCGCCACGCAGGCCGAAGCGACGCGAGCGCACATCACGGAACTCACCGCGCAACTGGAGGAGTTCGTCCGAGTCGCCGAAGAGGTGCGCATCACCCGCAAGACGCTGCTGGCGCTGCCCGAGCCGGCCTCGCCGACACCTCCGCCCGTGAAGCTGCCGGACCATCCGGCCTACCAGCAGATCATGGCGGTGTTCGCCGCAGTCGACGCCCCGCTGCGGGCGCGGGCGGTCTGCGAGGCGATGGACCTGGAGATCGCACCCAACAACGTCAACAACGTCCGGCTCAAGCTCAAGCGGCTGGCCGAACGCGGAATCCTGATCGAGTCCGAGCAGGGCTTGTTCACCAAGCCGCAGTCGTAGCCGCCTGGTCAGGCCACGACCAGCCCGACAGCCCCACCCGAAAGCCCGAAACGGGCATCACGTCACGTACCACCCTCTCATCGCCTTTCTGCCGCAGAACGGGCACAACAGCGGGCGCGAGCGTCTCCGCGATGCCATCCTCGGTCCGGTGCGGTACGACGGAGCCCGCCACGACGCTCCGCTTGGGCTCTTCACCCCCGCCGGGAGCTTCGGCCAGCACCTCGGCTACCGTCTCGCGCGCACCGGCCAGCCGTGCGAGCGCGTTTTCCTCCGCTCCAGCACGGCGTGGATCCGCTCGGCCTCCTCCCGCAACCACGCCGTCTCTTCCCGGTCCCTCTTCTCCCGGGCCTCCAGCAGACTGAGCATAATCCCCCGCCATCGAGGCGAGTCCATGCCCGTCCGCACCAAACCAATGGATCACGTTCGGAAGGCGGCTGGCTTCTGACATCCGCCTTCCGAATCAGCTGTGCGCCTGGAAGGAGACGGGTGGGAACCCTGCTTCCGTCATCCGCTGCGCCAGGTGGGACAGGCGGTCGGGGGTGTCGTCGAGGAGGAGGAGCAGTCGCGGCGCGGTGCTGTCGTCGCCGGCGGCCTCGCTCAGGATGAACAGGAGGATGGCGAGCGCGTGGTCCGGCTCGTCGGTGAGCAGGTCCCCGGCCTCCCGGACGACGACCGCTGGTGACGTCGGAGCATCATGGCAGACGGCCTCGGCGCCGCCATTCGACACGGCGTCGTGGAGGCAGTCGCGGAAGGCGTCCCAGTTGCGGCCGAAGTGGTCCGGGAATCCGAGACGGGTGGCCCATTCGGTGAACAGGTCCCGGCTGGTGCGGCAGCAGGAGCCGTCTACGTCCCAGCGTGCCGTCCGTACACCGGCTGCCGCCTCGGACAGGGGGCGGATCCAGGCTGTCGTGCTGGTCATTTCGATGATCTCCTTTCCGGCCGCCGGGGTGGGGGGGGGGGGGGGGGAGGAGGTCCGGGCACACACCCCCCCCCCCCCCCCCC